>JAOTYN010000444.1 GCA_029861825.1 Cyclobacteriaceae bacterium | reverse complement strand
AAGGACTTCGTCACGGTTGTAGGATCTGGCAGTTCCCAGAAACTGTGGGCAATGCACAATGGTAGCGTACAGCATGCCCGGTACCTGCAGGTCCATGCCAAATTTTGCTTGCCCATTGGTCTTCAGAGGTATGTCCTGGCGGGCTACCGATGTACCGATTATTTTAAATTGATCTGGCGATTTCAAGGAGGGGTTTTTAGGTACCGGCAGCTTGCTGGCGGCTGCTACTAAATCTCCATAGGTTAAACTTTGGTCATTCGGACCGATAATCCTGCCATCTTTGGCTTGGCATAGACTACTGGAAATATTCCATTGTTCGGCAGCGGCTTGCTTGAGCATTTCCCGGGCGCTGGCGCCCATCATTCTTAGTTTTTCAAATTCCGTTTGAATGCTGCGGCTGCCTACCACCATCTGTCTGCCGTAAAGATCTTGATCGGCCGGAGATTGCCGGATCTCTACTTTGTGGATGTCCACCTCCAGTTCCTCTGCCAGGATCATGGGAATGGACTGAAAGGTACCTTGGCCCATTTCCGGTCGATGATTGAATAGTACGATATGGCCGTCGCTGCTGATACTGATGAATTGGTTGAGATCTATATTGGACAAGGCATGGTTGGCTTTTACCACCATGGCATCCTTGGATTCACCGGGTATGAAGCCCAGTACTAACGCGGAACCGGTTAAGGAAGACAACTCAATAAATTTTCTTCTGGATATCTGTGCCATGGCTATAAGGTTGAAGCAGTTTTAATGGCTTTCTTGATCCTGGGGTAGGTCCCGCACCTGCAGAGTACGGAATCCATGGCTAGGTGGATCTCCTCATCCGAGGGACTGGGGTGTTTATCTAGCAAAGCCGCTACACTCATGATCTGGCCGGACTGGCAAAATCCGCATTGTGGTACCTGTTCCTGGATAAATGCTTTCTGCACCGGGTGGTCATTGTTTTCTGATAGCCCTTCAATAGTAATTAGTTCTTTACCCTCTGCCAGAGAGGTGGGAATTACACAGGCTCTCATGGGTTCACCGTCCATAAGCACGGTGCAGGCCCCACATTGGGCAATGCCACAAGAGAACTTGGTACCGGTGAGCCCCAAATAATCCCGTAGTGCCCAAAGTAACGGCATATTAGGATCTACGTCGATTTCTTTTTTCTGCTTATTGACAAGCAAGGTTAGCTTGGCCATAGTCGGTTTAGTTTGTTGGTTACATAAGTTACCTAATTTCAAGAACTGAGTCCAATAAAATGGGAGTTTTGAATTTGCTTCTACTTGACAATCCCCCCATTAATCACTACATTCTATGGAGTCAAAAACGTTACTCAACCGGCTGGGAATCACAACAACAACAACATAAACTTAACACCATGAAACTGCTGGCGAAAACAGGTTGCCTCTGGGCGGTCCTGTCACTTGCTGTGCTGCATTTGGCACAAGCTCAATTAGTTACAGCTGATCCAAACAGGCCGTTCTTCCAAAAAGGGAACACCTACTTCAGTCTCAATCAAGACTTCACCTACAATGCTTTCAACCTCAAATTTGATGGTGAAGATATTCTTGATGAGTTCAGCTTACGCAGCCGCTTGCAATGGAACCGGGCTGTAACCGATAAGGTTGGAGTAGGGGCCAGGGATCGGGCCGACCAAAATATACTAAAAGACGACAATGATGGCCGTTTTTTGGACCGCGAATGGACGTTCAGTGTGGGAGGTGATTATGTCTTTGACTTAGGAGGTGATAAGCAGTTGATCACAGGGTTTCAAGTTGGCTATGGGCAAATAAATAACAAGTCGGAGTTCAGCGGTAATGAGAATGAAAGTAAAGATGATCTGATAATAGCCGGAGTCAATGTGGCTTATCCCGTACAATTGTATCAATCGGATCTCTTTATAGTGCCCAAAGCAGGTTACCGGTTTCGCAATCAGTCCGGCGACAACCAGGATATTGATACCCACTCCTTTTTTGCAGGATTCGATCTGTATTCCAGTATTCCTTGCCAGGGTTGGTGGTATAACGAAGGTGTTAACATGAAAGAAGAGTACCGCTATACCCCAGGAACTCAGATGTGGGGCAGTGGTACCAAAGTACGATATAAGCGTAGTAATATCACCAGCGACTTTGTGAGCGGAGGCCAGGGCGAAGAAACGGAAAATCGTTTTCTGGTAGGTTTGGACTATTCGTATTACGTGGCAAAGAACTTTTCTTTAGGTGGAAGGGCTAGTTTCAACACCACCACCACTTCAGATGACAATTCTGATTTCAAGACCACCAGTACTAATTTTGAAGTAGTGCCTAGATTACGCTGGCATTTTGCCAAGGGATGGTGGAATGACGTGTACCTGGAGGGGGCAGGAGGATTCAGTAGCAGCAAAATCGACAATAATGGTTCCAGTGAGAATAAAATCAATACCGTGATTGCCGAGGGCGGCCTAGGAAAATTCTGGCCCTTAACCCCCAACCTCTTCCTCAATTCAACCGTCCGCTATGCTTATAACAAATCAGAGGATCCGGACGACAGCGATGAACAGGAATTAGAGCGTACGGGAATTCAGGTAAGTTTAAGACTTAACTACTCTTTTTAAGGCACTATGGTATTTTTTGGAAGTCTTATTTTCAAGGCTGCAGGCAGTACTTTAATAACAAAAGGAGGACTCCCCATATATTCGCCATCAATATGAGCATGTAAAAAATCATTTTGATCAATATGAACTTCCCGGGCTTTATACAATTCCACCTTCTTCAGTTTATGGTGCGTCCCGAGGGCTAGTTTCGGAACGTGCAACAACCTTTGCCCAACATTGAGATCACCCACTTCACAGACATCTAAAAAGCCATCAAAAAGGTCAGCTTGGGGAGTTAGTCTAAATCCATTACCAAAAGTAGTGCCATTGGCCACGCATAACAGCAGCAATTTCTGTTGACGTTCAACATCATCTACTCTGAATTTGAATTGTTGGCTTTTATAGGCGAGCAGGTTCCGTAAAACGTGGTAGTAATACTTACGGGATCCACTTAAGATGTTCTTCTTATATAGCAGATCGTAAATAACTTGCCCATCCAGGCCTATGCCGACTCCGTTGATGAACTTTCGTTGGTTACACAAACCCAGGTCAATGGTGCGCACAGGTCCTTCGAGGGCATTTGTTACCTGGTGCTCCAGGGACTGAAAATGAAAGTTCTTGGCAAAATCATTTCCGGACCCGTTTGGGATGAATGAAAATATTAAATCGGGGTTATCAAATCCGTTAATAACTTCGTTCAGTGTGCCATCGCCTCCAATGGCGATGATATCAGTATGATCCCGGAGGTGATGCTTAACCAGCTCGGTAGCACTGAGGTCAGGCCGGGTATAATACAAATCATGATCGTGCTTATGGGTACTGAAATAGTGGTCCAGTTCATTGATAATTTTCCCTAATCGATGCCGTTTTCCGGTCTGGGGGTGGACGATTATCAGATAATTCCTGTGCATGCTAGGATTTATACGGTTTAACGCCCATGGTAAAAGCGCGAGCAGGATTATATACCAAAATCTGATCGATATCCTGGGAGGTAATTCCTGCCTTTATAAGTGCC
>JAOTYN010000443.1 GCA_029861825.1 Cyclobacteriaceae bacterium | reverse complement strand
AGTGGCTGGTCAAGACCGCATCTCCGACCATTGGAAAGCTAACAATCCACTTCATGTAGCCCGAAATGCTAATTCGGATACATTGAAAACTGTTCGTTATTACTTTGATTGTGGTGATGATGATTTCTTATACAAAGGCAATGCCGCCGCACATGTGCTCTTCCGTGACCTTGAGATCCCACATGAATTTAGGATCAGAGATGGCGCTCATAACTGGACCTACTGGCGCACTGGCATTGTCGACGCCCTTAAATTTTTGGGAAAGAGCTTTCACAGGTAATTTGGCCCCATAAATTGATCCTTTTTAGCGAAGCAATAAGGTTAGTTCAATTGAAATGAATTTTAAAAATTTATCCTTAGCTTTAGCGTTGAATTTTTTGGAGCAATCCAATGGCTAATGCTCGCATTACAATTACCCCTAAATCAATAAGCCTAAAATGAATCTAAATCTAAAAGCCCAGCCGCAGAACACCTATGATGCTATAGTGGTAGGTTCGGGAATCAGTGGAGGATGGGCCGCCAAAGAGTTAAGTGAAAAGGGACTCAAAACCCTGGTACTGGAGCGTGGAAGAGATGTAAAGCACGTCACGGACTATCCCACTATGCACACTCCTGACTGGGAATTGCCCTATCGCGACCGGGTCCCGGCAGAAGAACTCAAAAAATACTACAAACAGGATAGGACGGGTTATACAATCAAACAATCTACCAAACATTGGTGGGTAGATGATCTGGAAAATCCTTATACCGAAACCAAAAGGTTTGATTGGATGCGCGGGTATCACGTTGGCGGTCGCTCCATTACGTGGGGCCGTCAGAGTTATCGTTGGAGTGAGATGGATTTTGAAGCCAATGCCAAAGATGGGGTGGCTGTGCCCTGGCCTGTCACATACAAAGAGATGGAGCCTTGGTATGATTATGTGGAGTCCTTCGCCGGCATTAGCGGCCAAAGTGAAGGGATCTCACAGCTGCCTGACAGTAAATTCCTGCCTCCGATGGAGTTGAGCTGCGCTGAACAACACCTTAAGGAAAAGATGGCGGAGCATTTTAATGGCCGGCTTTTGACCATCGGCCGTGTAGCCAACCTTACCCAGCCACACAACGGTCGAGGACAATGTATGTATCGGAACCGTTGTATCAGGGGATGCCCATATGGTGGGTATTTCAGCAGCAATGCCGCTACCCTTCCCGCTGCAGAAGCAAGCGGCAATATGACGCTCAGGCCTCATTCAATTGTCAATTCACTTATTTTTGACAAAGAAAAGAACAAGATCACCGGTGTAAGAGTGATCGATGCGCAAAGCAACCAAATGCAAGAGTTTTATGCGCAAGTGATCTTTTTAAATGCCTCCGCATTAGGCAGTACTTTCATATTACTCAACTCTACTTCCGATCGTTTTCCTGAAGGAGTGGGTGCCGGCAGCGGCGAACTAGGTCATAACTTAATGGACCATCACTTCCGTGTAGGAGCCTCCGGGCATTTACCGGGCTTTACCGATAAGTATGACTACGGACGGCGTGCTAATGGCTTTTATATTCCCCGCTTCCGGAATATAAAAGAAGAACGAAAAGATTATCTCCGTGGTTTCGGTTATCAAGGTCGTGGAAGCAGAGAGGATTGGATGCGAGGAGTGAGGGAATTGAGCTTTGGCCCTGAGTTAAAGGAGTTGCTCATGGCTCCAGGTCCATGGCAATTGGGCATGACTGGTTTTGGAGAGTGCCTGCCCTACCATGAAAATAAAATGACCCTCAATCACGAAGTCAAAGATAAATGGGGACAATCAACCCTTACAATTGACTGCGAGTTTAAGGAAAATGAGATGGCCATGAGAATAGACATGAGAGATTCGGCGGCAGAAATGTTGGAAGCGGCTGGGGCAGAGAATATCCGAACCTATGACAGCATTGGCGGGCCAGGCTTAGGAATACATGAAATGGGTACCGCACGCATGGGCAAAGACCCAAAGACCTCTGTACTCAATGCCTTTAATCAGGTTCATGAGGCTAAGAATGTATATGTGACAGACGGTGCCTGTATGACCTCATCGGCCTGTCAGAATCCGTCATTAACTTATATGGCTTTAACCGCCCGGGCTTGTGATCATGCCATAAGCGAATTAAAAAAAGGCAACTTATAGATCGCTTTAAAATAGCATATCAGATAATAAGAGTTATAACTATAATTTAATACAATGGATCGAAGAGAAGCAATAAGAAAAGCCACTTTGGCTATGGGCGGAACCTTATCAGCGCCCGTTATGGCAGGACTTCTTAAAGGCTGTACTCCCCAGCAAAGCACACCGGACTGGGTGCCACAGTTCCTTACCGCTGAACAAGGGGCACTGGTTGCGGCAATAGCAGAAATCATCATCCCTGCTACCGATACTCCTGGGGCAAAAGATGTGGGTGTTCCGGAGTATATCGACCAAATGCTAATGGACGTATTTCCCGCTGAGGACAAGGAACATTTTCGGCAAGGACTCATCGATTTTACCAACCAAGTACAAGCGAAGCATAACAAGGCTTTTGTCGATTGTAATGAAGAAGTCCAAAATCAACTTCTTATGGGACTGGCAGAAAAAGCCAAGGATGTACCACCACAGCCTGGAACCAAGAGGCCCTTCTTCTCCATGATGAAGGAGCTTACTATTGTAGGTTTCTTTACCTCTGAGGCTGGAGCCACTCAGGTACTGGAGTACATTGAGATCCCTGGCAGGTATGACGGCTGTGTGCCATTGGAAGGTAAAGCCTGGGCCATTTCGTAAGAGACGTTATCGATTTTTATAAATACTTTTTAAGTCCAACTACGACCTATGAAAACATCTTTATATATCCGCGTAATGATCGCCGGATTGATCATTTGCTCTATTTTTCAATTCGCCCAAGCAGAGGTAAGGCTGCCAAAGGTATTGAGTAACAATATGGTACTGCAACGGAATGTAGAATTGAAAATATGGGGTTGGGCTAATCGAGGAGAAAAAGTTTTAGTGCAATTTAAGGATCAGGAGGTTACCACCAAGACCCGCAAAAATGGCCAATGGCAGGTCACTCTCAAACCAATGGAAGCGGGAGGCCCTTATTCCATGACCATTTCCGGGAAGAATGTAATCACATTAGAGAATATCTTGATTGGTGACGTGTGGGTCTGTTCGGGACAATCTAACATGGAGTGGTCGGTAAGCAACTCCAACCATGCCGATGAAGAAATAGAGAATGCAGACCACCCAAATATCCGGTTATTTACTGCACCCAGAGCCGTAGATAAGCGACCCTCTTCCGACCTTACCAGTGGAGAATGGATGGTTTGTTCTCCGGAAAACATTCCGGATTTTTCAGCCGTAGGCTATTTCTTCGGCCGCCACTTAAACAATGAGCTGGACGTACCTATTGGACTGATCAATACCTCTTGGGGTGGCACTAATATAGAAACTTGGACCAGTACGGAAGCCCTTGAAAATATCGCAGGTTTCGAGGAACCATTGGAGCTACTGAAAACCTTCGATCCGGAAAAAGAGCGAGCGGCTCGCCAAAAGAAGGTGGAAGACTTGACCGGACCTTTACCTGACGAGGACC
>JAOTYN010000442.1 GCA_029861825.1 Cyclobacteriaceae bacterium | reverse complement strand
TCCTGCAGCTAGTGGGTTCGAGGCTACTTTGACAACATTTGGTTTTAAGAATTACGCGGTTCGGTCTGAACGATACAGGTATATCGTGTATGCCGACGGTTCAGAGGAATTTTATGATCATACGAATGACAAGTGGGAATGGGAGAACCTTGCGAATAATCCTGAATACGCAGATATAAAAAAGAAACTGCGCCAGGAGATTCCGACTTACCACGAGCCCATAGGCGCTTTACAGGAGAAGTTTGAGCGTAGGCAAACGTCTTCTAAAAAGTAAGAACACGCTGACTAAAACCTCTGGAAATTGAATAAATGGAATCAATTAAAAACTTAACAATGAAAAGAATAATGAATTGCAAATCATTAATCTTAGTCTTCCTTTTAACAGCCACCACATCTCTTGCTCAGCAGGACAGATCTAAAGTTGGAATCAGGCCGTACCCACGCGACAGTGTTCATGAAATGACGGGGGGTGGAAGGGTAGCCAACTGGAAGCCAGGCATCGGGAATTATGATGATATGCTGAAAGCGGATGATTATACCGCTTTGAACATAGACATGGTTAAAGGATATAATGGAGTCTTTCGTACCAAACAACGTTTTTTCGAGCATTACATCCATTCACAGGGCGGAGAATGGGTAGATACCAATCCGGAAACAAATAAACTGATCAAAACCATTCGTTCCTACGAAAAGAAGGGGAATGAGGTCAAGCATATAATCATTTGCCGGGAAGGTTGGCTATATGATAAAGTCAATGGCGATACCGGACCCATTGACGGTGACCCCAGAATACTCCATCAACGAGATGTTGACGATCAGCGAAAGGTATTTAAGGATGCTCATGCCCTTGGATTGACAAAACACGACGATTACAAGCTCATACAAATGGTGGTTCATCCTGCCGTTTTTCTCGACGATCCTAAGGCAAGAAAAATCATTAGCACTTTGGATGGAATCTGTATTGAATCGCATCAGTTTAACCGCTATTGGCCATTGGGTAATGAAATTTCAAACCCTAAAGAAATAGCAAGGGGCGCCAAATGGGTGTTGGAACAAGGGATGGATTATATTTTCTATTACGGACCATACCAGTATAAGGATTGTGAAACTTATACCGACTTTCTTGAAAGAGATTGGCTGAGAGCTTTTTGGGAAAAAGGCTTGCCCAAACATCATAAGAACATGTATTACTATCTGAATGCATTTCCTCATGGCTGTGGGAATACAAGGCCGGTAGGTCCCGAATCAGATCCATATTCCTACCTCGGGTTTGCCAAATGGCTGATTCAGGAGTTGGAACATGGAAATTAAAAGGTCGCTTACCAAAAAGTAAGAACACACTGACTAAAACCTCTGGAAATTGAATAAATAGAACCAAGTAAATGAAATGAAAAATCTGATAACAATCATCACAGCAATTATGCTGCTACAAAGCGCAGCAGTCGCTCAAGAACTGCGGCGCTCGGAAACTTCGTCCGCTCGGCCCAACATCCTGTTCATTATCTGTGATGACCTGAACGATTCGGTGGAAGGTATGGGCGGGCATCCACAAGCAAAGACCCCAAGTTTAACACGCCTTGCAAATCAGGGCATCCGATTCACAAATGCTCATAGCGCAGCCCCCATATGCGGGCCATCGAGGGCAAGCCTTTGGACGGGTATCTATCCCCATAATTCCGGCCTTTACGGCCATCGCCAGGATAAGAATCAATGGCACAATAATCCGACCCTGAAACACAGCAAACCCCTATTTGAACATTTTGCGGATAACGGATACCGTATATACGGAGCGGGAAAAATTTTCCATGAGAATCACAATATCAAGGCTTTATTCAACAGGAGCGACGGCCGTGGAACCTTGGGGAACGGTTCGGAATACGGTCCTTTTGCCTATTCGGGTGATATGTCTAAAGGGATCAGTAAAGCCCTCAAAGCACATCCTGATGTCCCGAAGCAATTCGGCATAACCGGATTCAATTCATATGCCTCCATTGACAATGTTCCCGAGATCAAACCTGAGAAGGAGAATGGAATCGATGGGTATAAAGGTTGGGTTTTGATCCCAAAACATAAGCCCAAGCCCTTGCGCTACAACACGGAGCAGGACAGAGATCCCTTGCCCGATGAGATGACTGCAGATTTTGGTATCAATGTTCTGCAGCAAGATCATGACGAGCCCTTCCTCATTACCCTTGGTATCATAAGGCCCCATGCACCATGGCATGCGCCCCAGTCCTATTTCGACCTATTCCCTCTGGACGAAATCCAGAAGCCACCCTACCTTGAAAACGACCTGGATGACTGTGCAGAAGAACTTTGGAAGTTTAAACTGGACGATGGGAAGGTGGTAAGAAACTATGGAATGTTTAGGTTCAAGGCGCTCCAAAATTCTTACGAGGACGACGAAGGATGGCGGAGATGGATGCAGGCATACCTGGCTTGCGTGGCATTTGCTGATGCCCAGGTTGGCCGGGTCCTTGATGCGCTTGACCAGAGTAAATATGCCGACAATACCATTGTGGTCTTCACCAGTGACCATGGCTTCCACATGGGGGAAAAGGATCAGATAATGAAGAGGACCGTCTGGGACGAATCCACGCGTGTTCCTCTGATCGTCCGGATGCCGGATGGAAAGAATAAGGGGAAGGAAAGCAGTCACCCCGTAGGCTTGATTGACCTCTACCCTACCCTGGTTGACCTCTGCGGTCTCACGGAAGACACGTATCGAGATGGTGGCATACCCCTTGACGGTCACAGCCTCCAACCATTGCTGAATGATCCGGAGAATGGTTCCTGGAGCGGACCGGATGTGGCATTAAGTGCTATCGAGGCGGGTGTCCGGGTCGAGCAAAATGTTCCTGCAAAAGTTGTTGATCAGCATTTCTCCGTACGTTCAAAGGATTGGCGCTACACATTGACCCGTAAAGGGGATGAAGAGTTGTACGATCACCGCAAGGATCCAAACGAATGGAACAACCTGGCAAATGATCCTGCATTTTTGGAAGTGAAAACGACCTTGAATGGATCTCTTTTGAAAATGACAGGCAGGGCAAACTGATATCCGATGATTATACGCTAATTCCATGAGTTACCATTGAAAATAAAATATATGAAACAGCCAGGAAGATTTAGAAATGATGTTACATCAATCATTAAAGTAGCAAAACGGTTATTCATTTTACTCTTCATTTTATCATCAGTCCACGCCTACAGTCAAGAGGATAAAAAACCAAATGTCTTATTCATCGCTGTTGATGATTTAAATGACTGGACGGGCATGCTGAAGGGCAACCCCCAGGCCAAAACACCTCACATGGACAAACTGGCTTCTAAGGGGATGGTTTTTACCAATGCGCATTGCGCAGCTCCTGCTTGCGGCCCTTCAAGGTCTGCCATCATGAGTGGGATCTTGCCTTCAACATCGGGGAATTATGTAAATCAAAATTCACTTACAAAAAATCCGATATTGAACAACTCGCTTCTCCTACCTGAGTTTTTTCAACAGAATGGATACTTTGTTGCTGGATCAGGAAAGTTATTTCACGGCGCTCATTTCAATAACGAAGTACAAGGACGTGGATT
>JAOTYN010000441.1 GCA_029861825.1 Cyclobacteriaceae bacterium | reverse complement strand
TACACCGGCCAGCAGGATAACCAATTTATAATTGGACCTATTGATGTTCATTAGAATTGGATCCTGTAGCTTAATACCGGTATCAGGCCCAGCTGGTCTTCAAAAATTTCCCTTTGCTGGGATACGCTATAAAAATCTTCCAGGATATTTTGACGATTGGTCACATTCTGAATATCAAGTCGCCACTCACTGGTGATACGGGGCTTGTTCTTTCGGTAACTAAGCTGGAAGTCCAGCCGGAAGTAATTAGGATACTTCGCTGTGTATACGTCTTCTAATCGATATAATGGAACCCCCGCTTCAATGGACGCTGGCAAATCTACCGGGGTGTATCGTTGATTTCCCGCCCAACTGGAGCGGAAATTGACCCCAATTGTATTGTTCCTGCCATTGTTGCCTACCTTAAATTCTTTGCCAACAAGAATGTTGTTGTTGAAACGCCCATTGAGTCGAGAGTCCCGCTGTACGCCGTCGCTACCCTTATATTTAGCCTCGTATAACGCTCCGGTTATCAACAGAAAATAGTTGTTGGAAAAGGACTTCTCCAGAGTGAGTTCAACACCGTAGTTGGTGGCGGTTCCTTTATTGACCAGTGGCAATGAGGTATAACCATCCGAAAATAGGATGGCAGAATATGCCGGATAGGTCGGTATGTCCAGTCCCAATGTATGGTCGATCACTGGTACATCATACAGGTCCTGATAATAGGTTTCAAGTTTCAGGAACCAATCATCCGCTAGTTGCCGACTATAGCCCATTACATAGTGACGGGCTTTAGTCACCAGCAAGTCATTATTGAACTGAACGCTGGTGCCGTCAGGGTCAATAAACCTGCCTAAGTAATACTCTAATGACTCGATTCGACTATGAACGCCAAAACCTGCGGACAAAGATTGGTTTTCTTTGAATTGCCAGTTCAGACCTGCCCTGGGCTCTAAACTGGTCTCGCTATTAAAATTGAAATGCAATACGTGCATGCCTCCGACCAGTGATAACTTATCATTGAGGTGAAACTTGTAAGCGCCGAATACCTGGAAGCTTCCGGAATTACCCTGATCCTGAAATAAGTCCAATTGCTGTAAGGGGTTTTCCCGAAGCGTACTTAAACTGGTCTCCTGAAAATCATAAGATAAAGCCGAATAAATAGCCCCTACTTCCAGTAAATGTTGGGCATTGAATTTTTTACTAAGTGTTGTGGCCACTCTAAAATACGATTTCTTGAACTCGCTATCGTTGCGGTCAATATCAGGGCTAACTTCAATATTGTTGAAGTCATCTCTTAGTTGTGTTCCTGACCAGGAGACCACGGATTTCAAATAGGTATTATTCTTAAAAAGGTATTCGTGTGATAGTCCCACCACGCCCATGTTGTACGACTCCAAATCACTAAAGGTATTGGCCTCATTCTCTTCAAAGGTACTTAGTCCTCCCAACCCGAATAAACTAAAAGTACCAGCCTTTGCTGTGGGCAAGTGCAGTTTAAAACTAACATCCTGAAAAACATTGCTCTCATTTTCTTCTTGCAGCTGAAATCCTAATCCGTCCAATAGGGCCAAGGTGCTGTAACGGTAGTTAAACAGAAAGGAGCTCTTGCCCCCTTTTTTAAATGGCCCTTCTGCGGCCACATCCAGGCCCAATAAACCTGCTTGTAAGGTGTACTCCCGCCTTTCGTTATTACCTTTGCGCAATCTGATATCAAATACGCCGCTAAGGGCATTACCGTACTCCGCGGGGAAAGCCCCGGTGAAAAAATCCGAACGGGCAATTACCTGCGTACTGAACATACTAATACCTCCGGTGGCAGCTCCTTCTGACGAAAAATGATTGGGGCTGGGTATTTCAACTCCTTCCAGTTTCCACAACAACCCTCGGGGTGAGTTTCCCCTGATTATGATCTCATTACTGCCGTCATCTCCCTGAACCACTCCTGCATAAGCGGTAACCAGTCTGGCCGGATCTCCAATACTGGCGGCATATCTGCGGGTTTCCTCTTCAGTGAAACTGCGCGCGCTCACGGTAGCCAGTTCATTTATGGGCTCTGCCCCTACTCCTACCGCTTTGACCACCAGTTCTTTCATTTGGGTAACGGATTCTTTTATGGCTACCTCCAAGACTGTTTCTTTGCCAGTACTGACTAAAACGTTGGGAAGATCCTTTACCTGGTATCCCACGGATTGCACGCGTATATGGTGTCGACCCACAGGCACCTTCTCTATTCGAAAATACCCTTGATCGTCGGTGCTGGCACCCAGAAGTGGATCGGTTCCGGCCACAATCACGGTTGCACCAAATACCGGAGCAATACTCTCGACATCCAAGACACGTCCCCTCACGGTCTGATATAGGTTAGTACGCCTAAGAATTATGCGGTTCCCTTGAACTTGAAAATCCACGGGTAAATCTTTAAATACCTCCGAAAGAATCCGTTCTAAACTCTGTTGGTTAAACTCCGCATTTACCTTTTCCTCCAAAGGGATCTTGTTGCTACTGTAAGAGAAGGAAACCCCAGTGGCATTGCTAATTCCCGTCAGTACCTCCTCCAGCGAGGTTTCTTGATAGTTCAAGGTCAGCTTTTCCTGAAGTTTGGACTGAGCCCAGGTCGTGCAAACTGTGCATAATAATATCCAGCAAGCTAGTATGACAAGTTTGAAGGATCTATGGCTGTTCATGGCATCCTGTTCCTGAAATGACGTATTCATTACCTATTTTTTGGTATTCCAAATTCATGGTCAGGGAAATTACCTGTAGCACTTCCTCTAAAGTGGGGTCATCAAAACTACTGGTCAGCTGGCACTCAGCTAAATCCCTACCATCGATATTGATAGTAGTCTCAAAATACTTTTGTAAGACTGGTATGATCTCGGTCAATGTGGAATTCTCGAAGATCAGCTGTTTATCTTTCCAAGCCAGAAAGTTAATGTCAGCATTTTGAGTCCTTATAATCCGGTTCTGTCCCTGACTATACAAAGCGCTCTGTCCAGGTCCTAAGACCGTAAATTCCTCATGATCAGGTATGGCCACGCTAACTTTTCCGCTTACCACCACCACTTTTGATTGTGTTTCTTCAGGTAGTGACCTCACATTAAAAGAAGTTCCCAGAACTTGAGTGCGAATAGAAGGTGTACTTACAATAAACGGTTTGAGAGGATCCTGTACGACATCGAAGAATGCTTCGCCTGACAAAGCGATTAAACGGTTGTCGCCTCTTAGTTTGCTTTGGTAGCGAATGCTTGAGTTTTGGTTAAGCCATACTACACTACCATCCGGTAATTCGATTTGTTTGGTTTCCGCAATACCGGTATGTTCCAACACCTCTCCACCCTTGCTCATTATTATATACAAGGCTCCCACCAGAGCCAGCAACATTACCGAAGCTGCCCACTTAAGAACAGTCCGATGTGTTAAGGAACGGGTTTTTGCCAGGGATTTAAGACCTAACTTTGTACGGGTCACTCCCCAGGCCTCCTCTACATCCAAGCCCAGGTCGATCCCTACCTTCCCGGTTTGCTCCCAGACAAGTTGATATTCATTAAACAACCTTTCATTTTTCGGCGATTCAGCCACCCAATTTTCCAAGGCTTTTTGATCC
>JAOTYN010000440.1 GCA_029861825.1 Cyclobacteriaceae bacterium | reverse complement strand
GGCTGTGTTGTTTCCAGCCATTGAAAAGTATAAAAATGATCACACCATAGTTGCATGCGGTTTTAGTTGCCGCCACCAGATCGAACATTTCACAGGTGTTCGGTCCAGGCATTGGGTGCAAACTCTCAGGGCAATTCCCCATAAAAATCGCTGAGGCCAGTGCTTTAATCATCTTTTATTCAGAAGAAAAATAAAATATGTCACAGTTAACTTATAGCGTACCAGGTGTCGAAATTAACGGCTCTTTTGAGGCTGGATTTGAAACCATATTAACAGCGGAAGCGCTGGAATTTATTGCACGCCTTCACCGAAAGTTTAATGCCACCCGAAAGCAATTGTTGGCTGACCGTGTCAAAAGACAGCTAGCCATAAACAATGGTGAGATGCCCGATTTTCTCATGGAAACAGCCTCTGTAAGATCAGGTGACTGGCAGGTTGCTGCAATTCCGGATGATCTTCAAGACAGAAGGACGGAGATCACCGGTCCGGTGGATCGAAAGATGGTGATCAACGCCCTTAATTGCGGCGCTCAAGTATTCATGGCAGACCTGGAGGATGCCAGTTCACCATCCTGGCATAATTGCGTTGATGGACAAATTAATCTATTTGATGCTGTTAGGAGGCAAATCGATTTCACCGCGTCCAATGGCAAAGAGTATAAATTAAAAGATAAAACTGCGGTATTGCTGGTTAGACCTCGTGGATGGCACCTGGAAGAAAAGCATATGACGGTAGATGGTGAATCAATATCAGGTTCCCTTTTCGATTTCGGTTTGTACTTCTTTCACAACGCCAAAGAACTATTGTTCAGGGGTTCTGGTCCCTACTATTATATCCCTAAACTGGAGAATTACCGTGAGGCCAGACTGTGGAACGAGGTATTCGTGGAAGCTCAAAAGCAACTGGGGGTACCAAATGGTACCGTTAAAGTTACGGTGTTATTGGAAACCATATTGGCTAGCTTCGAGATCGAGGAAATTTTGTATGAACTGAAAGACCATATTGTGGGCATGAACGCAGGAAGGTGGGATTACATTTTCAGCATTATTAAGAAGTTCAGAAACCACAGGGATTTTATCATGCCGGACCGGGCCCAGGTTACCATGGGGGTGTCATTTATGAAAGCATATGCGGAGTTATTAGTGAAATTGTGTCACAAGCGTGGGGCACATGCCATTGGAGGTATGTCTGCTTTCATTCCTTCCAAGGATGAAGCAGCAAATCAATTGGCTTTTGAAAAAGTTGCTCAGGATAAAAGTAATGAAGCTGCACAGGGATATGACGGTACTTGGGTAGCTCACCCATTTTTGGTGTCTGTGGCCCAAAAAGAATTTGATAAAGTTTTAGGATCTCGTCCACATCAAAAGCATGTGTTGAGAGGAGACCTGCAGATAAACGGAACAGACTTAATTACCATAGATATTGAAGGCAGCAAAATTACAGAAGCAGGTTTGAGATTAAATATCAATGTGGGCATACTTTATATCGAATCCTGGTTACAGGGGGTGGGAGCGGCTGCACTTTACAATCTTATGGAGGATGCTGCTACTGCGGAGATCTCCCGGGCACAGGTTTGGCAATGGTTGCATAATGACGATGTTAGGTTGAGTGACGGGCGTGAGGTAGATCGTGCACTCTACTCCGAAATATTTAAAGAGGAAAAAGAAAAAGCCGCAGAACTTCTTGGCCCAAAAAGAGTGTCGTCCGGGAAATTAGAAATTGCTGCCAGGTTATTTGATAAAATGGTGCGAGAGCAAGACTTCAAGGACTTCCTTACCCTGGATGCCTATAAAGAGCTTTAAGGCTAACCAAATAAGAGAATCAGTTTAAACCACCATGTTAATATTACAACAATTGTATGCCCTTTATCCTGAAAGGCACGGCTATTCTATCTTTCATTAACTAGCTTTAAATCAGCCACAAGCGAAAACAGTTAAATCCGAAGAATCCGAAAAAAATTTCAAAGGAATTTGAATTTGAAAATAAAACCGGTAATTTTATTATATGTATAACATAATACATTTAAGATATAGCATCATACAGTCAATTACTTAGTGCCCCAGAAGATGTTGCCGTAGATGTTATGCATGAATTACGGGGATTTCATTTAAATGTTAAGCTTAAAAATATCTAATTCCTCAGGAGTTGCAGTTTTTTAGACCTCTAAAACTAAATACAATCAAATTGACCTTGGTCGCTTTGGTATTCCTCATTTCTGCCGGAATGGAGGATGCTTATTGGAACGTGCCAAACGCGGACCGGACTTTACTTCAAAGACCTAATGTGCTTTTTATTGCAGTTGATGATATGAATGATTGGGTGGGGGTTTTGGGAGATGCACAGGTAATAACTCCTAACATTGATGCACTAGCTGACAAGGGAATAACCTTCACTAACGCTCACTGTGCAGCTCCCGTTTGTAACCCTTCGCGGGTTGCTTTAATGTCAGGCTTGCGACCGAGTACCACGGGCGTTTACAATAACGGTGATAACATGAATGATTTGATTCCTGACAGTGTGATAATGCTACCTCAGTATTTTCGACAAAACGGATACCTGGTAGCAGGAGGTGGCAAGCTATTTCATGACGTACCAACACATAACTATCGCGAAGAAAATTTTGATGAGTATTTTTGGTGGAATAAAGATGGCGCCAGAGGCGCTCTGTTGAACGGTGTCTGGAGAAGTCCTTATAGTGTGCCTCCGGATCCTCAGCCGGACCCCAGGCCATCAAATAACATCACTCCTATTACCAAACGAAACTTTGACTGGGCCGCTCTGGATGGTAATGAATTAAATTGGCCTGATGGCCAGGTTGTCGCATGGGCAGAAGAGTTTTTGGCAAAAGATCATAAAAGGCCGTTCTTCCTGGGAGTAGGTATATTTCGTCCTCACGTTCCCTGGTTTAATCCTTCAAAATATGTTGAAATGTATCCCCTGGATAAGATTGAAGTTCCGGAAGTTAAGCAAGACGATTTGGATGATATTGGGGAATTCGGACAGAGATTAGCGCTAGATAAAGGTTCCAAGCATGACAAGATCATGGAATTTGGAGAATGGGAGGAAGCGGTTCAAGCTTATCTCGCTTCCATAAGCTTTGCCGACGCTTCACTGGGTAGGGTCCTGGAAGCACTGGACAATAGCCAATACAAAGACAATACCATAATTGTATTTTGGTCTGATCACGGGTATCATCTTGGTGAAAAGCAACATTGGCATAAGTTCACTCTATGGGAGCGATCCACCAGGGTACCTTTTATAATTGTAGCACCTCAAGTGGCTACAGCTGGTTCCAAAAGTAGTCGTCCAGTCAGTCTTTTGGATATTTATCCGACGTTGGTACAGTTGGTTGGGTTGCCTCGGAATGAAACTCTTGAGGGCCAGGACCTTATGCCTTTACTAAAGGATCCAAAGGCCAAATGGGAGTATCCTGCCATAACCACTCATCAGAAAGGCAACCATGCCATACGGACGGAAAACTGGAGGTATATCCGTTACCAAACTGGAGAGGAGGAATTATATGACCACGCTCACGATCCGAATGAATGGAATAATCTGTCAATGGATCCCGGTTACAAAGTGATTATCGATG
>JAOTYN010000059.1 GCA_029861825.1 Cyclobacteriaceae bacterium | reverse complement strand
ATTGGTAAAAGCTTTGAAAGAAGCCGCCTCTTAGGATAATTTAATCAGGATAAGAATCCTAACCGGGGAATGGATTAGGAGATCATCACAACCATCACCAGGTAGAAGCGATGGTAATTGAAACGGGGATTCTCATTTACCTATGAAATAAACCAAAGCAAATGCCAGGAGAACAAAACTGCTCTGTAACAGTATTACCTTCCAATTAGTCATGACTGGGTTTAATGTCTTTAGTAACCTGTTTTAGCAATGCTTCCAATTCAGCAATATCCATATCCTGTTCTTTGGCAAAAAAACTCACCAACTCTTCGAAGGAACCCCCAAAATAATTGCCCAGAAGTTTCTTTAAGCAGTAACTGCTGTATGCTGATTTTGAAATGAGGGGGTGATATTGATGGGTTTTACCGTAGGCATGGTGACCCACAAATCCTTTTTTCTCCAAAATACGTACGATGGTTGAAACCGTGTTATAAGCCGGTTTCGGTGGGGGGAGTCGGTCAATGATTTCTTTAACAAAAGCCTGATCCAGTTCCCATAGCACTTTCATAACCTGTTCCTCTGCTTTGGTTAGATCTTTCATTGTTTTGGGGTCAATATTTTACCGTCCAACCAGTGCATTACATTCAGCACAAATTGGGCATTGTGTGGGGCCTCCGGGGCGTTAAATCCTACCTTGGTTTTTGTAGGTCCGGCCACTTGGGCCGTGAACATAGCGGCTTCTCCGAAAATTGCTACCCTGCCTTTACCAACCCTCATGACAGCGCCTTGAGACCATCCGTTTAGGTTTATTTTCGGAGTATGGGCATTGAACTGCCAAGCAGTATCAGGCATTAAGGAATAGAAGCGTTCATCAAACTCCAATAGGTTTTCAGCATTTTCCGGAATCTGAAAACCTTGACCGGTAAAAGTAGCTACTGATTGTACAGGGTCCCCATGGCTTTGGTCATTAACAATGACATGGTCTTTTAAGGTACCGTTATTTAAACTAAAAAGTGCCGGGGGCCATTGTCCTGGCTCCGCCATAGCAAATCCATTGCAGAAGGTAAACCCAAAGGCAGTTGCTAAGGCCGCACTAGCACCGGGAAACGGCATGTGATCGGCAATCAATAGTAAACGGCCTCCCTGCTTTACCCATTGATGGACCAGTTGGACCTCCGTCATGGTAAATGCCGATGGTGTGGGCAAAATCCAATCTTCCAGGTTGCTTTGGTGTAGCGCGTTGGATATAACCAGGATGTTTATTTCTCCCAGCAAATGACGGGTAAAGGAAGAGCTGCCGGATGCAATTCGATAACCGTCACGCTCCAATAGTTTTACAAATGGCTCAAATCTGAAGTCCGCGGTATGAAAATTACCATGTCCGTCGTCGATATAGACCAGCGGGCCACTTTCCTGAGCATAAGCAGGCCGGTTATTTGGTGGTGTAAATTCTGAGTCCGCAGTTTGTTGTGCCCAAAGAAGACAGGGGGTAAGTAAAAGGCATAGGCAATGGCATAGACCTAGGATCTTCATACACCTAAGGTATAACTAAAGTTTTAGTTTAACAACTATGACTTTAGTTTTTATTCTTGCGTAAAGCAGTAAGAGAGAATATTGGCGCCCATTTTAAGGGCCAGTTGACGGATGGCAGGGGGGTCGTTGTACACGCCCTGATCTTCCCAGCCATTACCCAGATCGGACTCATACGAATAAAAGCACACCAGTCGGCCCTGGTAAAGCAAGCCCAGTCCTTGAGGAGCTTTGCCATCGTGTTCGTGTATTTTGGGCAGGCCGCTTCGAAAGCTGAATTTCTGTTTATAAATAGGATGGTTGAAGGGCAGTTCCATGAACTCCAGTTCCGGAAAAACCTTTTTCATCTCCAACCTAACAAAGGGATCCATGCCGTAGTTATCGTCGATGTGCAGGAAGCCTCCGGCGATCAAGTAGGCCCGTAGGTTGGCAGCTTCCTGATCGGAAAATACCACATTACCATGTCCGGTCATATATACATAGGGATAATAGAAGATCTCTTTGCTTCCTACTTCCACGATATCTTCTTCTGCTGCCAGACTCATGCGTAATTCCTGGTTGCAGAAAGCTATAAGATTGGGCAAGGCCGTTTTATTGGCATACCAATCGCCTCCGCCCTGGTATTTCAACTTGGCGATCTTCAGGTTATTCTGCTGAGCGTTCATAGGTGAAACGAACAGCATCGATAAGCTCAGAAGAAATATCAGTTTACCTCGCATACGCAAATATACACCATGAGCACTACCCGCAGAGAGGATTTTGTCAATAATTTATGCCGTTAACATATTAGTAATCAAATAATTAATAGTATTTAACATTTTTTTTCATTTCTCCTTTAAACCCTGGACCCCTTAGAGCATCAAAGTAGTAGATCAAATTTTTATTTAACGAAATTCCTGAAATAATGAGATTGATAAGTTTAACCCCCGCAAATCCCCTACGAGTACTGTTCTTGCTGGTTTTTGCGTTCTTCCTGGGACTAACCTCTTGCGACGATCAAGATGAAGCTCCCTTGCAAAATGCTATTAGTGATGCTGACGTTGAAGATGTTGCCACTGAAGAGCAGTTAGAAACCACTTTTGAAGATATCGACTTGATCAGTGTGGAAGCCAATGATCGTACCGAAGATGGTGATCTGGGTGGCCGGGAGCAGATGGATGAAACCGATATGCTAACCCGATGTGCAACCATAACCCATGATAAAGAAGCCAAAACCATTACCATTGATTTTGGCGATGGTTGTGAAGGCCCCGACGGCAAGATCCGCAGCGGCATTATTTTCATTAGTTACACCAAGCGCATGTTCATTCCAGGGGCGGTTTTGACCATTACTTTGGAAAATTATACGGTCAATGGATTGGCCATCGAAGGTTCCAAAACCATTACTAATGTTTCTGAAGACCTACAGGACAATGTTAGTTTCAACAAAGTACTGACCGGTGGTAAGATCACCTGGCCCGATGGTACTTATGCTACCCGTGATTCTGACAAGACCTTTACCTGGTACCGTGCCAGTAATCCTTTGTTGGATGAGGTACACGTAACTGGAGTTGCCAACGGACAGACCCGTCGCGGCGTAGTGTATGACATGGAAATTCTTTCCACCATAATTTGGAAACGTTCTTGCCGAGTAAGAGGAATCTGTGTTCCTGTACAAGGATTGAAATTATTCACTATCGTAGATCATCCCGATGTACTGGTTGACTTCGGAGACGGTGAATGTGAGAACCAGATTACTATTACCAAAAGTGGTGAAAGCAAACTGGTCAACGTTGACTGTCACAAAAGAGATTGATTGTTAGTTGATAGTAGTTTTGATGGGAAAGTCCCTGACAATCTCGGATTAAGTCCGGGATGTCAGGGCTTTTTTATTCAACAGGATGAAAAGGCCAGGTTATCCAACCCGCAGGTGTCAGTGTATCTGTGCCTCCAGCGCTCATTTCAAAAGGCTTCCTTAAGCTGTTACCGGCCAAGTCTTCCAATTGGTTATTTACCATTATTTCATAAGGCTGTATTCCCCAGGGTAGATCCGGTTTAAATACCCAGTTTCCTTCTCCTGAGAAATGAACCTTACCTTTTGTGGGCTTATCCTGTGATTGCTGTACCTGGATCCATCTCATAGCCTGAGCTCGATCAATGGGCTCATCAAAGGTTATCATCAGGCTATCTTGGCTATGTGCCTTGGGGGCGGATATCTTCCAATTATTGATCTGGGGAGATTGAATATCCAAAGGTCCCACCACAAAACTGTGGCTGACAGAACTGCTTAACGTTTGGCCACGGTAGCTGCTAAATTTCTCCTCTACTACTAAGTGGTATTGCTGGTTTGTCTTTAATGCCAAACCCCAGGCTTCATGACTTTCCAACCCACTTTTTATCCTTCCAGGGTCAAAAAGAAGTGTTAACCGTTTTCCCTGGCGATCCCACAAAGGTGGTTCCGCTGGGAAGAATGCCTGTTTCACGGTATCTCCTTGCTGATCGATCAAGTGTATGTATTGATAGGGGGAATCCCGCCGCATGGGAGTTGAGAAATGCAAGTAGAATCGTAGGATATTGGCTGGTACTACCGGAATTTTTGGTTCCAGGGAGAGCAACCGGGGACGGGTAGCAGGATAGCGGTCTTCTACCCTGAAAGAGCCTTCTGTTCTATGCTGGTTATGCTTAAAGCGGTAGTAATAGTCCTGGTCAAACTCAAAAGGAAATCGGGGTTTGAAACGCATAGCGTGCTCACTTGCCGCATACTTTCCCCACATGGCAGGTTGCTGATGACCAGAAGGGTCCTTGCCGACGTATACCTGCAGGTAATTTGCCCCCATATTTTGAGGATCCTGGGCCATTTCCTTCCATTCATCTTCGGACCAGTTGATTCCCTCAACAATTAACTCACCAAAATAAACATGGCTGGAATCCTCAATCAGGGTAACCTGTTGGGCCCAGAGCAAAGCGGGACCAAGGCCTAACAACCAAGCGAGTACACAATACTTGATCAAAACCATTTAGTACTCAGTGATCGCAGATCCACCAATCCATTGGGGGCCAGCACCAGGGCCAGGATATTTTTCGAATTCAGATAGGAAATTTGTTGAACACCGTTGCTGGGCAGCGACACAAATGAAATCCCGGCGGTATCGAATCCTTCAACCTCAGATGATAGACCCGTATCCATGTTGAACACATCTTCGATCTTCACTCGCATGAGGTTTCGGGTGCTGTTGGCTATCATTAAGTAATCCTGGCCGTTCTTTTGGTAGACGATCATATCCATGGGAATATTACCGGCTCCAAATTCCGCTACTGTTTTGCTTTTGACAAGGCCTCCGTCTTTTAGTTTGTCAAGGGGGAATGTAGCTAATGGGGTGCAAGTATAGGCGGTTATTAAATGAGAGGCTCCCTGATGTTCATAGGGTACAAAAGTACGTACCGGCGCCTGAGTCTCATACTCGCCATGTGCCGCATGATATACCTCCAAAGAGGAAGCATTTTGTCGGTCGTTGAATGGGAAGTCCAAAATTCTAATACTTGAGGCGAATTCTTCATTGGATAAACCCGTAACGTATACTTTATTTTGAAAGTACACCAGGTCTGTAATGGCATCCACCCTTAGAGAACTTTTGCGATAGGTTTCTCCTTTATCCATCTCGATAATACTGGATAAGGTGGTTTCAGAATAGGAAATGTTCTCCAAAGAAAACTCCTCCATGCTGCCACCCGAATTCACTTTGATGATAAGGTTGGCTTTGGATACATCATTAGGTAGTCGCCAATAACCCAATTCCCGACGATTTCCTTTAGAAACGGCCAGGTAGGGGACTTGAGAAATTGGGTTTACCGCCATATCGTGAATGATAATATTATCGGCGGTAGTACCTAGTAATGCGGCAATCTTGCCATGCAGATCTTCTACTTTTATTCCTTCTGTGGTGGTGTTCTCTGTGATATCTTTGGTATCAACAGCAACAATCTTTCCACTGTATGAATCACCGATGAATAAAATACCATCAGGCCCAAATTCCATAGTACTAATGGATTGGATATCTGGTGTACCTGTTATAAATCCAGGTTTGGGCGGGTGGTTGGCGTAGGTGCTTAAAATTAAGAATGATAATACAGTAAGCAGTAGTGGTTTCATATTGATGTTCGTTAATGATTGAATCAGTTAAATTTATGAGCATAGCCACTTACATCCAGGAATTCCCCGGCATCCCTTATCTCCATAAGACTTTGCAGTGCAAGTGACTTGTCGACCTGTTGTTGGTAATAATGCTCTGCAATTTTATATCCCACATAATAACCTAGGTCGGCGGGCCTATCACTAACAGTGGCTGCATTGAACAACCATTGATCAAGATCCGTCCCGTTCATATCCTCCTGGAACTCCAGCCACAGCTCTTCCTCCAAGGGATCGGCATACACAGGTAAGTGATCATTAAAGTAAATTCCCAGGTGCAACCCAGAAGTATCAGATACAAACGAGTAAGTTACGGTATCGTTCAGTCTAAAAAACGCAAATTCAGGTTAGGAGGTTTTGAAAACTCCTTACTTTCAGGAAAACCGTTATATTTGAATCTATGAATATGAATGAATTACAGGATAGTTTACCGCAGATCGGGAGGGTTGAATGGATTGGGGTGAGGCCGGAACGTTATGAGGACCTCAAGGCCGTGGACCAGGTAGAGGTCCAGGAAGATAAGGGGCTGGCTGCTGACCATTTTCAAGGAATACTAGGTAGTAAGCGGCAAGTGACCTTAATTCAAAAGGAGCATCTGCAAGCAGTAGCCTCATACATGGGATTGGAAAAAGTGGATCCTAATCTCACCCGTCGAAATATTGTGACCCAGGGTATCAACCTGCATGCTCTGAAAGATCGTCGCTTTATTATTGGGGAGGTTTTATTTGAGGGTACCGGCAATTGTGCTCCCTGCTCACGGATGGAGGAAAACCTAGGACCAGGAGGCTGGAATGCCATGCGAGGTCATGGGGGCATTTGTGCCAGAGTGATCGAAGCGGGAACCATTAAAGTAGGCGATGAGGTGAAATTAGCGGTAACCGCCATGAGCACCGACTAATCATTAAGGTTCATACTCATTTGATATAAGTCCATGCCGGGCGCCCAAAAGTCTTTTTCGGTTTTTTGCAAAGCAAATCCTAACTTTTGATAAAACGGGTATATCAAACTGGGTGTGCGTACCGTGATGTGCTTGGCTGCGGCATTTTTCTTGATCTCTTCAATACGGAATAGTGTTAGTTATTTACCGATACCTCGGCCCTGAAATATGGAGCTCTTTTGATTAATCGCTCTATCCTCAGGCGGTGATATCGTTGCAGGATCACCGGGTATAGGTTTCCGATAATATTTATGATGGACATACCAACAAAGACCACAACCCTCCCGTGCAATAAAAGCAACAGCGATACCCCCAGAATGGTGATAAAAGCGGTGGCATGCCCAACCTCCGATTGCTTAGTCTGGTAAACAAAATTATTCAAGCCCTTACGAGAACCGTCAAAATACTTTTGTCGGTTCTTATGCCTTCCCCAAAAGACCCATAACAGCATCTTTTTGAAATGCTTCACTCCCAGTGATCGGTAAGCCCGTTGTAGGCGCCGGGGGTTATTCAGGGTAAAATATCGTCTTGGAAGCAGTTGGTGAGTGGCATATGCAAACCCCAAAAAGGCAAAGATCCCAGTGATATATAAACATAACAAGAAAGCCCATATCAGAGCTAGTTTTTGGGGATCATGAGCTATCAATTCCTTGATCAATTCAATGGTCTTGACCAGTAGAAATGCGGAGATGATAGGGAAGACTATTTTCTTGATGACCTTCATAAAATGGGTCAGGCTTCAGGTAGCGGATCTTAAGATGGATTAAAGATCAATATTGATCGTATTTAGCATTTTTCCAAAGGTAGACACCCAATAAACCTCTGGAAACCGATTGTAGAATGGGGTAGGTAAAGGCCACCACAGTGCCCGCCCATTCCAAGCTTAGATATTTACTGAGGATGATCAGTAAGGTCAGGGGAACGGCCAGCCAAAACAAATAACTCAGGGTTTTTTCTATGCCTCTTCCTTTCCAGGTGGCCCAACCAAAACAAGCCATGCCTAATAAAAACGCCACAAGCAGTACAAAGAACCAACTGTCCCAATTGGTGAGATAGTTTTCAATCTGCATCCTCAATACTTCTTGTTGAGTGGCAGAGGCGGAATTAAAAGCTGACCTCCAATGGTTATTTACCGCGAATATTATTCCCGCAATACCTGTCATTTCCACAGTGCCCCAAATCAAAAACCAAATCATTCCTAATGACACTTTGGGTAATTCACGATTGCGCAGAGTATATACAAATCCGAAATAGGCCGTTAATGCCAGCGGGATATGCCAGAAATTTACCCACAAGCGACCCATGTAAAATGGGTTGGCCGCCAGATCGATTCCCTCAGAGAATGATCCATGGGCGTGATAGAAGTTTGGCAGTAACCACAACAAGAATGTAGTCAATACCGTGCTAAAACTAGCAAGGGCGGCGATTTTGAGGAATAGTTTATCCGTCCTCTTCATAATCAGACCATCCAGTTATTGGATCACAGTGATTTTAGATAGTCAATACTTCTTTTCAATGCTACTTGGGGATTGGCGACCATATCCTGTTCTACGTAAAAATGCTTTACCCCCATTCGCTTGGCTACCGGCAGGATGGCGCTCAAATCCAAAACACCGTCACCCACGGTAGTCATATAAGGAAACAGCTCCATCCATTCTTTGGGGCTGCCTCCGTCTCCACTAAATCGGACCTTTTCCCGCATATCTTTTACATGCATCAGTCGGAAACGATTGGGATATGCTTGCAGATACTCCACTGGATCGGCTCCACCGGCAGTGGTCCAGTACAGGTCCATTTCGAAAAACACCAGTTGGGGATCGGTTTGCTCCAATATTACATTAAAAGGGATTTGTCCCTGCAGCTCTTGCAGCCCGTAGCCATGGTTGTGGTAAGAAAACTTTACTCCGACATTTTTTGCTTTTTCTCCAATGGAATTAAACTCTACCGCCATGCGCTGATAATCTTCAAGCGAGCCCCTTTTTTCTTCAGGTATAGCGGGAATACCTACAAATTCCACCCCTAAACGGGCAGCGGCTTCGCCCAGTTGATCCATATGTTGGTTGAGGGTTTCCAGATCGGTGTGCATGGCGGTAGCCTTAATGCTGTGTTTCTTAAGTATCGTTCTTATTTCACGTAATGTATGCCCGAAAAACCCACTTCCACTGAAACCCAACATAGGAGTTATGGCGTTCCAGCGGTCCTTGGCGGATTGCGCGCTGAAAGAATAGGGTCCGTAAAGTTCAATTTCTCTATAACCCATCTCCGCAAGTAGCCTTATGCCCTCCTCAAAACTGGATTCCAACAGTTTAGGCAGTGAAAATAGTTGGATTCCAATGCTTTTAAGAAGTTTCGACTTCAGATGCAAACCGGATAAGGTATGCTGCGGGAATGCACTGATTAAGGCAGCCGCACAGGAGTGTTTTAGGAATGTTCGTCTTTGCATGATGTTATTGATAAGTAAATAAGCAATATCTAAAGTCTCTTAGGGATCGGGCTTTTGCCAGGCAATAGCCCCGGTAGTTCTTATGTGTTCCTGTAAGGCAGCTTTTAGTTTTTGATAAACAGGATCATCTTGCCCTTCCAAAGGGTTTTGTTCGTAGGGATCCTGTGCAAGGTTAAAATACTGGATGGCTTCGTAGGGGCTGTTTTGTAGGATTTTAAAGTGACCTTCTCGCGCCGCATAATAACATTGTCCCCCGTACTTCCACCCCTCACGCCGTACCCAAAATACCGTACGATCGTCAGTATCTTGTTCCTGTCCCAGCAGGGTTGGTAACAGACTTAGGGATGGAAGCCCTTGAGTAGCCTTGAACCCAGCCACTTCACAGAACGTTGGAAAAAGATCCATAAGCATTCCGAAGTTATCTGAAGTAGAGCCAGGCACAATGTGGTCTTTCCAAAACGCAAAGGCCGGCACTTTAATACCACCTTCGTACATATCTTGCTTACCTCCTCGCAGTGGCCCATTACTTTGAGCAAACCGCAGGGCTCCTCCATTATCGGATGTAAATACCACCAAGGTGTTTTCTATCAGTCCCGTTTCCTTCAATGTTTGCATCACCCGGCCTATAGAATGGTCCAGATGTTCAATGAACGCTACGTTTTTTGCTCTTTTCTCATCGAGTTCCGGGTTACGTGCTTCGACCTGGTCCAACCAGGTTTGGGGAGGTTGGATTGGGAAATGGGGAGCATTGTATGCCAGGTATAAAAAGAAGGGCTGGGTCTGGGATTTGCGTTCGGAGAGATACTCAACAGTCCACTCGGTAAATAAGTCTGTAGCATGTCCTTTGGGGTCAATTTCCTGTTCATTATACCTCATCCAGTTTTTGCCCCCACGTAAGTGTGTCCAGTAATCATCCATCATATCTCCCAGGAACCCTTTAAAGTATTGAAAACCTCTTTCATTGGGAGTATTGGGGCTTTCTAAGCCCAGGTGCCACTTGCCAATGATGGCGGTGTGATAACCCTGCTGGTTGAGAAGTTTGGGGATCAATTCCGCCCTATGAGCCAGGTACCCCCAGTTGCTGGGAGGATCTTGTCTGATTACCCCGGGTACACCTACCAGATCAGGATAGGTACCAGATAACAGGGAAGCACGGCTGGGTGAACAGACCGTGCTATTAGCGTAAAAATTGGTGAAAGTAATTCCTTGTTGAGCGAGATTATCAATATGGGGAGTTTGAAGATCTTGGGCTCCCTGAATGGAAAGGTCGCCATAGCCCAGGTCGTCCACCAAGATGCACAGGATATTGATATCGGGAGAGTGCTCCGTCGATACCTGACCCCATCCGGCAACACCATATATCACTAAAATCAAGCTCAGGTAAAGTATTTTAAGGTTCATGCAGGTTTGCAGGTTATTAGTATAAGTTACGGATAATATCTATATATGAATTATTCTTTCACAGGGTAAGGGCCTTCTTGAAATTTACGTGGGTGATATCCTTTGATGCCCACATTGCGGGCCAATTCGCTGTTGAAGTCGGTGCCGTTCTTAATATGTTCCAATACCCATGCAAAATCATAGTTGGGTTGCCAATCCAATTCCTTCCGTGCTTTCTCGTTAACATAGACCCGGTCGATCCGGGGAGACATCTTCCAATGGTTTTTTTGGTATATCTCACTAAACTCCGGGTATAGCTTCTCAACCACAGCGCCGGCATCTTTGTGCAAGTCGGACAAGTGTTCTTTGCGAAACGGAGAGGTGGAGCTAATGATATATTTGGTAAAACCGATCTCTGCGGCTTTTTCTAAGGCCAAAAAATGAGCCTTAGCGGCATCTTCCAGGTCCACTCGTCGGTGTAAGAACTCGTTGGCTTTGAGGTTATCAGCCGAGAAAGCCTGTCTTTTTTGTTGGTTATCATCTTCCTCCGGAAAAAAACGTGATGTACGAAGCACCAAACAGGGAAGTGCATGCTGGTAGTGGAACAATTCGCAAAGATCTTCGGCAGCTAGCTTGGTAGTACCGTAGATATTCTTGGGAATACTGGGGACCTCTTCGTTTATCCAGGCGGCCGGTTCCCCGGGTTGCGCATTTAAACTTTGGCCGAAGGCGCTGGTGGTACTGGTAAAAACAAAAGCTTTAACCTGCTCTTTTACTGCGGCTTCCAGCAAATTCAGAGTGCCATTAACGTTGGTATCAATAAAATCCTGATAGCTGTGAGTGGCTATATGAGGTTTGTGCAAGGTGGCGCTGTGGATAACGGCATCAACTTCGGATAGTGCCTGGCCGACAAACTCTTTGTCTTTTATGGAACCGGTAATATCGGTAAATGGAGAAGGCTTTATATCGAGGCCAGTCATCTGGTGGCCCAAAACGCTTCCCAATCGCATAATAGCTTCACCCAAATGTCCGCTGCTGCCGGTAACTAGTATTTTCATTTTTCTTTTAACCAAATAGGGGAGGTTGTGGACTCATGTTCTTTGCCGATGATCTCCTTATACAACTCTGGCCGGCGGGCTTTTCGGTATCTAAACCCGCCTGCTAGCTCCAGCTTATCTTTGGTTAACGTGGCCAGAGTTATTCCGTCATCGAATGATTTGATTTCCGATAGGACTTCACCGTAAGGATCAAGTATCATGGAGTTTCCATTTTTAAGATGCTCTCCATCGTAGCCTACAGGGTTGCTAAAGGCGTAGTAAACACCATTGTCATAAGCCCGTGCCGGTAACCAGCGCATTAACCATGCTCTGCCCTTGGGTCCGTCGAATTCAATCCTTAGCGATTCCGGATCGTTATGACGATTTTGCCAAAGTTTATCATCGACATATCCCCGGCCGGGCATGCTGGAGGGAGTACAACCGGTAACGTGGGGAGCGAAGATTAACTCCGCACCTAACAGGGTGGTAGCCCTGACGTTTTCAATAATATTGTTATCATAACAAATTAGAATACCGCATTTCCATCCACCCAGATCAAATACGCAATATTCATTCCCAGCGCTTAGATGCGTGTTGATGAAAGGATGCAACTTACGATGCTTGGCTACCAGTCCCTCCTGGGTTACACAAACATAGGTATTATAAAGCATGTCCTGTTCTACTTCTATTAAACCGGCCAATATCGCTATATCATTTTCTTTAGCTACTCTGGTCAGGACTTCAGTGCTATCTCCTCCAGGAACCTGCTCAGCCAGTGCGGTAATCTCGGACCGACTGAGGTCTTTGGTATGGGTATAGGCAGTAATGCACATCTCGTGAAAGCTGATCACCTGCGCACCTTGTTCTTTAGCTTGAGCGGTCAAAGCCCTAATCACCGAGAGGTTATAGGCCTTATCACCGTCCTTAGGTTCAAATTGAGCTACTGCCAGTTTCATGGTTATATGATATTGTGAATTCTATGTTTTACCTAGTTTCAACATTTTTATAGCACCTCTTATAACCAATAAGAACACTATAGTTCCGACAATAAGGTCTGGTTTGTTTGTGTTCAACAAAATTACCAATAATCCAGCAGCGATAACTCCAAAGTTGATGATCACATCATTTGCGGTGAATATCATACTGGCTTTCATATGGGCCTCTTCCTTGTTTTTTGATTTTTGTAAAAGGTATAAGCAAATAATGTTGGCAACCAAAGCAAAAAATGAAACGATAATCATGGTTTTTGGATTTGGTAGCTCTTCCACACTCCAGAAGCGCCTCAGTACCTCCAAGAAACCCATACAGGCCAGAGTAAGCTGTAAATAGCCTGCGATTTTGGCAATCCTTTTTTTTAGTAAGGCCGTGCCACCAACTGCAATCAAACTCAAGCCATAGACCATGGAGTCTGCCAGCATATCCAGACTATCAGCCACCAGTCCCATGGATACGGAGATCAAGCCGGATATTATTTCAATAAGAAAGAACGAAAAATTGATAATCAGAATGGTCCATAACAGGTTCCTTTGTGCCATATCCCCGCTGGATTGATCCAATACCCCAGTTATTTTTGTTCATTCCTAAATACACCATCATGCAGCACCTCAATACGTTGGGCATTTTTTTCTACGTCTTCCCGATAGTACAGTGCATCCCGCATCTTCTTATCTGAAAATAATTGCAGCTGATCGCCCCGGTGCTTGGAGCCCTCCTGGGTTGAATTGCCATAGCTTAACAAAACATTGGCTTTTACCTTCTCTCCGAATTCAATAATGCTCACCCAGGAGTCACCACCCCCGATTTTATATTGTCCATTTTCAAAACTACGGGGCCAGGCTACCCGAACCACGCCATAGTTACCCGCGGCTCCGTTGCCCGG
>JAOTYN010000439.1 GCA_029861825.1 Cyclobacteriaceae bacterium | reverse complement strand
CATAGTATGGGAATATCTTAACCCCTATCGGGGGAATATTCACTATCCTAATGGTGACCCCGTTTCCCCTATGCCCTTTATGCACTATGTATTCCGCGGTACCTTTATTCCAGCTGATCATCCTGGTCTCGCAGGTCGTGATCTGAAACCGCTAGATCCACAACCGGAGCCCTTCAAAATGCCTAGTCCGCCCGACGCCCCAGATGCTGAACAACATTAATTAATGGTCATTGATCTCTAAAACTCCCGGTGTCCTGAAAATAGATAAAAATACCCCCCAGCGTGGAAAGATGAAATTAACCTTGTTGTTGGTTAGCAGCCTGACCATCATGTCGGTTATTACCATATCGCCCGCATTGCCCCAAATGGCATCGGACTTTTCAGAGGTTCCCAGGGCAGAGTTCTTGGTAAAGTTAGTGCTTACCATACCGGCATTGTTTATCGCGGTGGTCTCTCCCATTGCCGGCAGACTTATAGACAAATACGGTCGATTGCGTTTATTATGGGCTTCACTGGTCTTGTACGTCTTGGCCGGGACCGGAGGGTTCTATTTGGACGACCTTTATGCGATCCTTATCTCAAGAGCCTTTCTGGGCATTGCCGTAGGCATGTCCATGACCATAGCTATAACTTTGATTGCCGATTATTTTGAGGGCATGGAACGGCAGAAGTTCGTAGGCATTCAAATCGCGTTTATGTCTATCGGGGGGATTTTGTTTATCGGCCTTGGCGGAGTACTGGCGGATATAAGCTGGAGATATCCTTTTCTACTATACCTCTTTGCTCTGCTGGTGCTTCCTCTTAGCATGATGTACTTACCCGAGCCCAGTATTAGCAGAAATCAAGATCAAACCAGTACTCAGGCTAAGGCCCCCTCCATAATTTGGTTGCTATTCATTAATACCATGATCATGTGGATCCTGTTTTTCCTGATACCCGTACAGATCCCCTTTCATATGAAAGCCATTGGCATTGAAAAAAATGCCCTTATCGGCCTGGCTATTGCCATCAGCACCTTATTTTCCGCTATTTCATCTGTTTCCTATTCCCGGATCAAAGGCAAGTTTAGTTTTCTATTCATATTTGCCCTGGGTTATTTGCTTATGGCCATTGGTTTTGCCCTGGCGGCCCTATCACAAGATCTTTTTTTAGTGATTTTATCCATGATATTCCTGGGACTGGGAATGGGTATTATGATTCCCAATACCAATATGTGGGTCATGAAGTTAGCCCCACCCGCCATTCGGGGAAAAGAGATCGGTAAGCTGACGACCTTCTGGTTTATGGGTCAGTTCCTATCTCCCATTATCATTGCTCCAGTGTTGACATTTATGACCTTACCGGATACCTTTATGACGGCCGCAGGCGCCTTGTTAGTACTGGCAATAGTGTTTTTGACTTTTTATATGAGCAAATCAGGCAAGCAGGTTGAACAGCTTTGATGGATTGATGGGTTTTAGTTTAGGCAAACAGTGACAGCATAAACAGTAAGGATATCCAAATTGCTGTAGGGCCTCTTTCAATGAAATTTCCAGATCGAGGCCAACCTTGGCTCCTTAGACAGATTGTCGAGCTTATGAAATTCACACTCAGCGCCTGGCTGTTCAAGCTTTAATTGTAGGCCTGGGTTACTGCCAAGCAAGACAGTGTTCATGGTATCCTCCCAAGTTGTAACTTACCACCACTTTCAATCATTGGCTATTATCATGGCTATACGATCTTCGTTCTTGGTGCTACTGACTCCTTTACTTCTGGCGTGTCAATCCTCCCCTCTTGCTCTAATGCCGGAACAGAATTTTGAGCAGGACCTGGTCGCCCTACAAGACTACTTCCATATCCCCGGACTGGCGGCTCTAGTGACTAAAAACGGTGAAGTGATCTACGAAAATTACCTGGGGTATGCAGATCTGCAGCAAAAGCAACAGGTAGATTCTACCACTTTATTTCCCATTGCCTCGGTGACTAAATCCTTTGCCGCGGTATTGGCCCTAAAGCTGGCAGAGTCGGGAACCCTGGATCTGGAACAGTCTGTCAACAGCTACCTGCCAGATCAAGGCCTAAGCGATTCTGTAAAGGTCAAACACCTGTTGTCCCACACTTCTGAGGGAGTGCCCGGGAGCTTTTTTAATTACAGTTATCGCTATTCCCAGTTGACCACCATCCTGGAACAAGCCGGTGGCCGATCCTTAGATTCTTTAATGAGTGAACATATTATCGATGCTTTCAACCTGCAACACACAGTGGCCCTTATGGACCAAGCGGTTGTGGATAAACTGCAGGCAGATTTAGCCCAGCCTTACCTGTTTTACGGTGAGACGGAGCCTGGTCATTTCGACCCCGGATTCTCGACCGCCAGTGGGCTGGCATCCACCGTAAGGGATCTGGCCTCTTTCGATCAGTCGCTAATGGAGGGTAAACTTATTTCAGACAACAGCCGAGAGCGTATGTTCACTCCCTTTCCTACTACATACGGCATTAGCCCCTATGGCATAGGCATTTTCTCACAAGAATTTATGGGGAAAAAAATCGTCTGGGGCTATGGACAGGAGGACTGCTTCTCCAGTCTGTATTTAAAAGTGCCTTCCCAAGATCTTACTTTGATCTTACTGGCCAACAACAACCTGATGAGTGACCCTGCACGGCTCATCAACGGCGATATCACTTATTCCCTCTTTGCCCTGAGCTTTTTCAAGCATTTTGTGTGGCCGGATGAGCTATATGGACAGAACCGCCGGAGACTGCCGCTTTTTGAGGAGAACCCTGTACTGGACAGTACTTTGGTAGAAGGCACTCGCGGGCCGCTGATCCGGCAGCAACTGCTGGCCCAAGCCCTTGCAGCCAGTTTTATGGGTCAGGGGTTCCCGGAAGAATATGCCCGCAGCCGGCACTGGACTGAGACGGCCTTTCAGCATTTTCCACAGTACCGCCATTACGGCAACCAAACCTTACTTAAACTGCTGACCGAACTGGCTAGGCAAGGGGAATATGGGGACTTTAGGGACTTTGGTGACTTTGACAAAGTGGTTCAGGAACTGGGGAATCAATTACTTGATGTTTACCCCTACGACCCCTATAGCAACGTGTATATGGGCCTTTTCTATCAGCAACGGCAAGAGCCAGAACGCGCTCTAAAGTATTTTCAAGCTCTTGACCAAGCTCTGGACTTTGCTCCTTTCTGGTACACATTAGAGGCCTGGGAGTTTCTGGGCGAGTATTATGAACCTGAAGATCCGGAGCGGGCCAGGGGGTATTATCAAAAGATTATAGATCTGGGCTGGAATATGGGAGGGGTGGTAGACCGGGCCCGGGTAAAACTGCGAGATTAATCAGGAATTTCCGCAGAGGGGATCTTATTTACTTTTCTACTTTTCTACTTTTCTGCTTTTCTGCTTTTCTGCTTAGCACAAGCTCTGCAATTCCCTCTGCATGGACCATAAACAGTGCTTAATACGAGACTTCCCATCCCCCGTTTCCACAAGTTATAGACACCAAAGTGTAAGGTTGGTCGGATCTTAGCTTTGTTTTTATGGCAAGATAAGGGCCACAGTATCATTAATTGAGATTGACAAATTATTTTTTGATATCAGCATGGGGGGAGCCC
>JAOTYN010000438.1 GCA_029861825.1 Cyclobacteriaceae bacterium | reverse complement strand
AACCCCTACGCCCCAGGCCGGGAATCCTCAGCCCCGTTTGTTCAGACTGCCCGCTGATCAGGGCCTGATTAATCGGATGGGATTTAACAACCGAGGTATGGAGGCCGCGGCGGAGAGATTGAAAAAGCGGAAATCGAACGTGATCATCGGAGGAAATATTGGTAAGAACAAAATAACCCCTAACCATCAGGCTGTTGAAGACTATATCAAATGTTTCGACCAGTTATTTCCCTGGGTAGACTACTTTGTGGTCAATGTCAGTTCACCCAACACGCCAGGTTTGCGTGAATTGCAGGAAAAAGAACCTCTACTGCATTTATTAAATGCCTTACAGGATCGGAATAGGCGTCAGGAACATCCGAAGCCCATACTTTTAAAGATCGCACCTGATTTGACCGATGGGCAGCTTGATGATATCATCGAAATAGTGCAATCCTCCGGTACTGCGGGCATTGTGGCCACTAATACTACAGTGGATAGATCCGGTTTGAATTCTGACCCCAAATCCATACAAAAGGCCGGGCAGGGGGGGCTGAGCGGTGCTCCACTCAAGGACAGGTCGACAGAGGTAATCAGATATCTAAACCATAAATCGGACGGCTCCATTCCCATAATTGGGGTAGGAGGTATTTTTACTGCTCAGGATGCTTGGGAAAAACTACAAGCGGGTGCCTGCTTAGTGCAGGTGTATACAGGTTTCATTTACGAAGGCCCCTTGATGGTAAAACGGCTAAATAAAGGACTTCAATGGGCTATTTCCAAATCACCTTAAAACCTGCGCTATTGCAGAGAAATTTGCTAGCTTTGTTTATTTACATATAATAAATTCACACATATCAGCGTCATCAAAGTGTTGATGTACCTTAATTTATGGCCCGAAATACCTATAAGAAAAAAGTAAACCCTAAAAAGACCTCAAAAAGGAAGACCAAGCGTCAAAACCCGATTTTCTTTAAGGACCGCAGATTTCACCTGGCTTTTGGCTTTCTGCTGATGGGTTTGTCTTTATTCCTGTTTGTTTCATTTATCTCATTCCTGTTCACAGGGAAAGCCGATCAAAGTTTGATCGGTAGTGTTGAATTGAACTGGGCGGGTTTAAAAACTGTAGGACCTCAGGTCCAGAACTGGCTGGGTTTGTTGGGTGCGGTAGGAGGGTATGTATTCATTTACCGCTGGTTTGGCATTTCCGCCTTCGTAATCCCTTTGATGATATTTCTAATAGGCGCCCGCATAGTTTTTAACAAAAACCTGCTGCCCTGGGGACCAACTCTAAAATTCAGCTTGTTCATTGTGTTCTGGCTGGGACTGTTGCTAGGGTACTTGTTCATTCAATACAACTTTGGTGGCATGGGTTATTTAAGCGGGGGATTGGGTTATGAATTGGCCTTGGTAATGGACGGCTTATTCGGATGGGGTACCTATCTGGTATTGCTTATAGGCCTACTGGTATTTGCTATCTATTCCTTCAACATCACTTCGGTGTGGTCCGGATTTACTACAGTCAAAAAATCAATAAAAGAAAACCGTTCCGCTCAATCCGCTCCTCAATTGGAATTGGACCAGGAAGTGCCACTGGAAGTTGAGGAGGAGCCGCTCGACATCTATACGGACAGAGACGAGATCCTGGCAGAGGCCCAGGCGAAAAATGAAGGCGCAAGTTGGAATATGGAAAATGGAGGGTCCGAGAACTCGGAAAAAGACCCTATGCCAGAGTCTAAGGAGCTGGCTCTTGATATGGATTTGCCTCCGGTAGCTGCAGAGCCGACGGCAATTGATGATCCAACATCTGAGTTACAGTTGGACGTGGTTGAAGACAGTACCCCTGAACTAACCGCAGAGGCAGTTGAAAATTACGACCCTACCCTGGACCTGCCTCGTTATCAATACCCTCATTTGGATCTGCTCAACGAACATCTTTCTGAAAAAGTGCAAGTGAGCAAGGAAGAGCTGGAACAGAAAAAAGACCGGATCATTGAAACACTCATTAATTTCAAGATCGGTATCAGTAGTATAAAAGCGACCATAGGCCCAACGGTGACCCTCTACGAGATTGTGCCTGAGGCAGGTGTTAAGATCTCTAAGATTAAGAACCTGGAAGATGATATCGCGCTAAGTCTGGCTGCCTTAGGAATCAGGATCATTGCCCCGATTCCCGGAAAAGGGACCATAGGAATAGAGGTTCCCAATAAAAATCGCGAAATGGTATCCATGCGCTCAGTTATGGCTACGGAGAAATTCCTGAAGAGCGATATGGAATTACCGGTGGCCTGGGGAAAAACCATTTCCAACGAGGTATATGTTTCAGATCTTGCCAAGATGCCACATCTTTTAATGGCGGGTGCCACCGGGCAAGGAAAATCAGTGGGATTAAACGTGCTCCTCACCAGCTTGATCTACAAAAAGCACCCTTCGCAACTGAAGTTCGTACTGGTGGATCCCAAGAAGGTGGAGCTATCCTTGTTCAACAAGCTGGAAAGGCACTTCCTGGCCAAACTGCCTAACGGAGAAGATGCCATCATAACAGAGACTAAAACGGTGATCTATACATTAAACTCGCTTTGTATAGAAATGGATGCTCGTTATGACCTGATGAAAGATGCGGGGTGCCGGAATTTAAAGGAGTACAATGCCAAATTTGTAAAAAGGCAATTACTGCCCACCAAAGGCCATCGTTTTCTACCCTATATCGTGTTGGTAGTGGACGAGTTGTCTGATCTAATGATGGTGGCGGGCAAAGAGGTAGAACAGCCTATTGCCCGTTTGGCTCAATTGGCCCGGGCCATAGGTATCCATTTGGTGGTAGCTACCCAAAGACCAAGCGTGAACGTCATTACCGGTTTAATAAAAGCTAATTTCCCCACCAGATTATCCTACCGGGTAACCTCCAAAGTTGACAGTAGAACGATACTGGATACCGGTGGAGCGGAACAACTAGTGGGAATGGGTGATATGTTATTGTCGCAGAATAACGATATTATACGACTGCAATGTGCTTTTGTGGATTCTTCTGAAGTGGAGGAAATCTGTAACTTTGTAGGCGAACAAAAAGGGTACGATTCGGCTTACTTGTTACCTGAGTTTGTAGGAGATGAATCCGGCGACAGTGTCAGCGATGTTGATTTGGCGGAGCGCGATGTGATGTTTGAGGAGGCAGCCCGTTTAATCGTATTACACCAACAAGGGAGTACTTCATTGATCCAGCGTAAATTGAAATTGGGTTATAACCGAGCGGGCAGACTCATAGATCAGCTGGAGGCCGCAGGGATCGTGGGCCCCTTTGAGGGCAGTAAAGCACGGGAAGTTTTAGTTCCAGATGAATATAGTTTGGAACAGTTATTGAATGGTATTGAAGAAAAGAACAAACAGTCATAAAATGAAACGATTTGGGATACTATTTACATTGATGCTGCTTTTGGCTACCACTAGCTGGGCTCAAAACGACCGTAAGGCCTTGGAGATCTTAGACGCCATGAGTGAGAAATACCAGAATACAACAGCGTTTAAGGCAAATTTGGTGTACAAACTGGAGAACCCGCAAGAGAAGCTTAATGAGACTTTCAGGGGTGAGATTACCGTTATGGGCAGTATGTATAGGCTTAAGA
>JAOTYN010000437.1 GCA_029861825.1 Cyclobacteriaceae bacterium | reverse complement strand
GACTTTGCATACCGTAATATATTTTGGGGCGATGAGGTTGAAAGTATCCATCGGATTGACCCTCAGACCGGTAAGAAATTAAATGATGAGCGTATCATCACCATATTTCCAGCAAATCTTTTCGTGACCGGAAAGGATCTGCTTCATGTGGCCATAAAGGAAATCCAGGACGATCTGGTAGCTCAAATATCCTACTTCGAGTCTGAGCAAAGATTCCCAGAATCCAAGCGCATTAAGGAACGCACGGAGTTTGACATGGAAATGATGCGGGAACTGGGTTATTGCTCCGGAGTTGAAAATTACTCCAGGTATTTCGACCGCCGGCAACCAGGGGACCGGCCGTTTTGTTTGCTGGACTACTTCCCTGATGATTTCGTGATGGTGATTGACGAAAGTCACGTTACCATACCTCAGGTACGGGCTATGTGGGGAGGAGACCGCAGCCGTAAGGTAAACTTGGTGGACTATGGATTTCGTCTGCCCTCGGCTTTAGACAATCGTCCCTTAACTTTCAATGAGTTCGAAAGTATGGTTAACCAGGTCATTTATGTAAGTGCCACACCCGGTGACTATGAACTGCACAAATCGGAGGGGGTAATAGTAGAACAAGTAATCCGACCCACAGGCTTACTGGACCCGCTAATCGAAGTGCGGCCTTCGCGCAATCAGATCGATGACCTTTTGGAAGAAATAGACAATTCGGTAGGACGCGAAGAGCGAGTATTGGTCACTACTCTCACTAAAAGAATGGCGGAGGAATTGACCAAGTTTCTGGAAAGAGCAGGGGTAAAATGTCGTTATATCCATTCGGAGGTCAATACATTGGACCGGGTTGAGATCCTGCGAGAACTTCGGTTGGGAGTATTTGATGTGCTGGTAGGCGTAAATCTTTTGCGCGAGGGACTGGACCTTCCAGAGGTGGCGTTGGTAGGCATACTGGATGCCGACAAAGAAGGCTTTTTGCGCAATGAACGATCTCTAATACAGACTACCGGCAGGGCCGCCCGCAACGTCAACGGCAGGGTGATCATGTATGCCGACAAAATCACTAAAAGTATGAAAAAGGCCATAGATGAAACCCATCGACGGCGCAATCTGCAAACTTCCTATAATGAAGAGCACCAAATAACCCCTGAGACTGTAATCAAATCCAGGGATGCTATACTGCAACAAACCAAGGTAGCGGATTCCAAAAAAAGTGTTAGAAATTACTATGTGGAATCGGAGGACTCAGGTTTAGCTTCCGATCCGGTGGTAGCTTACATGGATAAACCGGATATTGAGAAACTGCTGGATAAAAACCGCAAGGCTATGGAGAAGGCCGCTAAAGATCTTGATTTTATAGAAGCGGCCAGGCTGCGTGACGAGATAATTGAACTACAAAAAATGCTGGATAAAAAATAATGGGGCCAGGCCCCATTATTTTAATGCTTTCTTAGCCTGCACTGGAAAAACGGCGGGAAACCTCTTCCCAATTAACCACATTCCAAAATGCCTGAATGTACTCCGGTCTCTTATTTTGATAGTTTAGATAATAGGCATGCTCCCAAACGTCTATTCCCAATATGGGTGTACCCTTGGTCTCTGCCACATCCATTAACGGATTATCTTGGTTGGCTGTGGAACTCACCACCAAACCCCCGGATCCATCTACACTTAACCAAGCCCAACCCGACCCGAAACGGGTGGCCGCAGCTTTAGAGAAGGATTCCTTGAAATTGTCAAACGATCCAAAAGCGCCATCAACGGCCGCGGCCAGATCGCCAGAAGGAGCTCCTCCACCATTAGGAGACAATATCTCCCAGAACAGGTTGTGATTGTAATATCCCCCGCCGTTATTTCTAACTGCAGTATTTCCGCTGACATTGGATAGTATCTCTTCTATGGATTTACCCTCCAGGTCGGTTCCGCTGATAGCATTATTCAGATTATTGGTATAACCGGCATGATGTCGATCATGGTGGATTTCCATGGTTCTAGCATCAATATGAGGCTCCAGCGCATCGAACGCATAAGGCAAATCAGGTAATTCAAAGGCCATAATTAATGTCGATTTTTAGGTGATAAATATATAAAGTGGTGGGCTAAATATACTAATTTCTCATGTCCCGAAAAAAGTCCTCAATAAGGAGTTTACAGGGTCCCGCCATCAGCCCAGTTGACAGTTCCGTTTTAAGGTGAAGAATGTGGTTATCGCCAGTCTGCCATTTGGTAAATCCTTTGGCCGGGTCATGAGCCGCAAATACTAGACGCTTCAATTGCGACCATGCGATGGCGCCTGCGCACATTAAGCACGGTTCCAGAGTCACAAATAACGTACATTCTGTTAAGTACTTTGCACCTAAGTAGTTGGAGGCCGCAGTTATTGCCAGTATCTCGGCATGGGCAGTTACGTCTTGAAGGGTTTCGGTTTCGTTATGAGCCTTTGCTACGATCTTTTGTCCACATACTACAACCGCACCCACAGGTATTTCACCTTTTTCGGCAGCTTTTACGGCCTCCTTGTAGGCAAGTTTCATGTAGTGCTCGTCGCTGAATACACTAAAGTCCATGTACTATAGGAAAATGATCGATGCCATTATTTGTTGGGCGGTCTCTTGCCATTGGTCCTTCAATCCCGCGGCACAATGAAAAGTGAATACATAGGCCTGCTGATCCTTAATGGTGTACTGAACCCATGTGTAGTCATGGACCGGGGCTCGATTCTTGAAGGAATCAGGGTCGCCCTTAACGGTAGAGATGAATTCAAAAACGGCATACGATCGTCCGTTTATCTCCTTAACCTCCTCTTGAATAAAATTCACTTCGTCGAACAAATTTCGAATGTTGTTCTGATAAAAGTCTTTTAGTAATTGGATGTCCTGGTCCCTCCAAGGGGTAGGATTAACATTAACCACCATATCCACCCGCCGGTCAAAGGAGGTATAACCGGCCTTGGGTGCCCGGTAGCTGATAATCTTATTGCGAATATCCTGAGCATTCATGGGAATAAAATCAGCAGGTATCATCAAAGTGATCTCTTTGTCTACCTCTATTTTGGCCAATTTAGTTCCCTGTGCCTGCACTAAGGCTGCACCGATTGAGATAAACATCAGGCTTAATAGCGTGTTAGCTACTACTCTACTCCCACCCTTCATGAAATCTAAATTGATGGTAAAAAACATGAAACACTAACAAGTATTATTAAATTTGTGCCTCAAATTAAACAATAATATGTTTCGGACACATAATTGCGGTGAACTTCGATTAGAACACGTAAATAAGCAAGTAATATTATGTGGTTGGGTACAAAAGAAACGGGATAAAGGAGGGATGATATGGGTGGATGTGAGAGACCGCTATGGACTCACACAGCTCATTTTCGAAGAAGGCAAAACCCCACCGACAGTACTTTCTGAAGTCGAAAAGCTAGGAAGAGAGTACGTTATTCAAGCGAAGGGTAAGGTTATTGAACGTGTGGCCAAGAATCTCAATATCCCTACAGGAGAAGTGGAGATTGCTGTAGACCAGCTGACCATACTCAACGCTTCCAAGGTTCCTCCTTTTATTATTGAAGACCAAACCGACGGCGGAGAGGACCTGCGTATGAAATTCCGATACCTGGATCTGCGTCGA
>JAOTYN010000436.1 GCA_029861825.1 Cyclobacteriaceae bacterium | reverse complement strand
AGGAAAAAGAGCAATCTTGACCAGATCAGCGCCACTCTGATCTTGCAATCGTTCTTAGAAGAAAAACCGCTGTCTTCATGATATACCCAATTATTGCATATGGAGATCCGGTGCTTCGCCAAAAAGCACGGGAATTGAAGAAAGATGAATTGGACGTGGCAAAGCTTAGTCAGGACATGTTTGAAACCATGTACGCTGCTCATGGAGTGGGCCTGGCATGTCCGCAAATTGGTCTGAGCCTACGCATGTTTGTAGTGGATGGCAAGCCCATGGACGAGGAGTTGGAGGGATTTAAAAAGGTTTTCATCAATCCTCAACTGTTGGACGAATCCGGTGAACCCTGGCTCTTTGAAGAAGGGTGCTTAAGCATACCGGGGATCCGGGACGATGTTACCAGAAATCCTATAATCCGTATCCAGTATTATGACGAGAACTGGCAAAAGCATGAGGAGGAGTTTGGGGATCTGAAGGCCCGGATCATTCAGCACGAGTACGATCATATTGAAGGCATTTTATTTACAGACTACCTTTCGGGTTTTAAGAAGAGGATCCTCAAAGGCAAATTGACGGGTATAACCCGGGGCAAGGTAGAAGTGGACTATAGAATGAAATTCCCCTTAAAGTCCTAAATTCCGGGAGATCTATGATTCAAGCCTCCACCACTCCCAGCAAGTTGCCCCAGGTCGGAACCACCATTTTCACAGAAATGTCGGCACTGGCCCTGGAGCACAGTGCTATTAATCTTTCTCAAGGGTTTCCCGATTTTCCATTAGATGCTCAATTGATCGATTTGGTCAAATACTATATGACCGAGGGGCACAATCAATATGCTCCGATGCCGGGAGTGCCGGCACTGCGAAAACAGATAGCCAGCAAGCTTAAGCCTTACCACGCAGATCCCTTTGATGCAGATCAAGAGATCACCATTACTTCCGGGGCCACTGAAGGTCTCTTTGCTACTATCAACGCCCTTGTACATCCCCTGGACGAAGTAATTATTTTAGACCCTTCTTACGACCTTTACGCTCCTGCCGTGGTCCTGGCCGGGGGCAATCCTATCCATGTGGAACTGGAGCTTCCGGATTTTTCCATTAACTGGGATAAATTGGAAAAGGCTATGAGTCCCCGTACCAGAGTGGTGATAATCAACAATCCCAATAACCCGGCTGGCAGCATCCTGCCCCGCGCAGAATTGGAAAGACTGGCGGAATTGGTGGTTTCAAAGGACCTGATGGTTATCAGTGATGAGGTGTATGAACACATGGTCTATGATGGCTTGCAACATCACAGTATTCTAAGTGTACCTGATCTGCGGGACCGCGGAGTGGCGGTGTTCTCATTTGGTAAAACCTTCCACGCCACCGGCTGGAAGATCGGCTATACGGTAGCACCACCTAATATTACCAAAGAACTGCGTAAAGTACACCAGTTCGTAACCTTTAGTGTGAATACCCCTATTCAACTGGCTATCGCGGATTATTTATCCGACCCCGATCACTACCAGGGATTGAGTGTCTTTTTTCAAGAGAAAAGGGATATGTTTTTAAACCTTATGGCTACCTCCAGATTTAAGCCGCTTCCCAGCCGGGGCACCTATTTCCAGTTAATGAGTTATGCTGATATCAGCGATAGGCCAGATCGGGAGATGGCTCATTGGATGACGGTAGAACATGGTGTGGCCAGCATACCTATATCGGTGTTCTATCAAAATGGCCGGGATCATAAGCTGTTGAGATTCTGCTTTGGTAAAAACACCAGCACTCTACAAGAGGCCGCTAAAAAATTATGCAAGATCTAAGCATTACCATAATTCAAAGTGAATTGCATTGGCAACAACCGGATGCCAATCTAGGAATGTTCGAGGAAAAGATCTGGAGTATTGAAGAACGGCCTCATATCATTGTGCTTCCCGAAATGTTTACCACTGGATTTTCTATGGACGCTGAAAAATGTGCGGAGCCCATGGGAACCCGCGCCTTTCGGTGGATGAAGCAAATGGCTCAGCAAACCCAAGCAGTTTTGGTGGGGAGTCTAATGGTAAAAGACGGGAGTGAATATTTCAACCGGTTGATTTGGATGACCCCTCAGGGCGACTACCAATACTACGACAAACGACACCTGTTCCGAATGGCCCAGGAGCACCTTACCTATCAATCCGGAAATGATGTATTGATAGTAGAATATATGGGATGGAAGATCTGCCCACAGATCTGCTACGATTTACGATTTCCCGTTTGGAATCGCAATCGACGGCATAACCAGGGTCTTGCTTACGATGTTCTTATTTTTGTAGCCAATTGGCCCCGTCCCAGAGTCTCCGCCTGGGACACGCTCCTCCAAGCGAGGGCCATTGAGAACCTTTGCTATACTATAGGTGTGAATCGGGTGGGGGAAGACGGCAATGGAGTTTCATACACCGGCCACAGCGGCATTGTACATCCTAAAGGGCATTTCCTAGCGCATTTCAAGGAGGAGGAAGTGATTCATACACAGGTTCTGGAGCGTCAGCCCTTAGATCAGCTTCGTGAAAAATTCCCTGTCCATTTGGATGCTGACAATTTTACCATCGATTAACGGAGAATGAGTAACTTTTCAGTCTCCTCAATACCGGTGGTGCCCACAGCTCTCAGCAAGTACACTCCGTCTCTTAGGGTATTGCCATTGAACTGATAGTTGTTGCTGAAATTGGCATCAGGTCCGGAAATAATTAATTGACCCAAGCTATTGAACAATTTCCAGGAAAAGGTTTGATTGGCTCGTAGCTGGATCAAATCCTGAGCAGGATTGGGAAACAATTGCAGCGCCAATTCACGCTGAGGGTCAGAACTGCCAGAATCGTCACTAAAATTCTCCAAAAGGAATAAGCCCCCTTGATTACTGCCCACCACCAAAAAGGGCAGACCTGGGGTAAGAGAAGCACTGGTAATACTGGATCCTCTGCCCCAGCGGCTCTGCTGGGTCAATTCTTGTTCCTGCGGCTGTAGTACCAAGTCGAACTGTTGTAAGGGGGTACTTTCCGAACTGCTCAGAAAATTAGTGTAAACACGCATTACTCCAGTGGCGTCAAGTGTGATTAGTTCCGGCGTTCCATCATCGTTAAGATCCGAATTCAGGGGTACCAGCTCCCTTTTGAAGCTATCGTCCTCAATCCCGGCTAAAGCGTTATTGATCAGTTCGAAGGAAAAAGCATCGTTGGCCTGATTACGCCAAAACTCCAGTCGACCCGTGCGTTTACCCATTAATAGGTCGGCCCAGCCATCATCATCCAGATCACTAAAGCTGGGATAGTCTCCTGCCTGGATGATCACCGATAGTGTTTCGGGATCACTGCTCTGGGGTTGAAAGCCCACCAGCTGTTGATTCAGGAAGTAAAAGATACTGGTTTGACCATTACTCTCTGCTGCAGCAAAGATCAGATCGTTGCGGCCATCGCCATTAAGGTCCGCGTAGGAAGGTTTTAGGTCCTGTAATCGCAAGTTTGCCAGCCCCAGGTAATCCTGGTCCACAATTTTAAAGTCGGCCGCAGTAGGTGTTCCCTGATTTTGAAAAAGTGCAAAAACGGCATAGAATTCCCCGGATATTTGATTGCCCCGACTACCTACCAACATATCCTGGT
>JAOTYN010000435.1 GCA_029861825.1 Cyclobacteriaceae bacterium | reverse complement strand
ATATCCTTTATGGCTTTTATTTGTTTATTATCACCATCCGCTTGGGTCAGCACGCCCAATGAGAACATTTCCGGTTTGAAACCCAGGTTGGGGATATTGAAAACCCGGTATTGATCCACGAACATTTTCAAAGACCGCTTGTTAAAGGCTATGGCTATATGACGCCACCCCGGGTCATTGGATTTCAACTCGCCCAGATATGACTTAAATTCCTTCTTTTGACCATTGATCGATCCATTCAAATGTGCCCCGTATTGGTACAGGTTTATGGAGTAGTAGTAGTCCTTGCCGTTTTTACCAAAACTAAACCAGGAGCCGGTGCCCGGCCATAGACGGATCAGGTATCGGTGATATTGCGGGTTTACCTTATTGTCAAAATAGGCATCGAACTCGATAGTAAAGACCTCGGGTAGGTAATTGGCGCTATCCACAAAGGGCATAATTACCGTGTTATTCTTTAAGTTAATGATATTAACCCCATCCATAGATGCATTTTCCGCATTGCCTTCCAGGAGGTCCCACCGGGAAGGAAATTCACCGTTCTCTTCACCCATTTGGTCATCGGCAAATATGATCTTATCCCCAGGTACAAAGTTGTATCTGGACCAGACCTGTGGGTCAGTCCCCTGTGAGTCATTTACCTGTGGGTCGATTTCTTGTGGGTCTTCGGCAGAGGGCATTCGATCCTGCTGCGAGGAGATTTCTTCATCAGCTTGGTCCGAACCTTCTATACTTTCCTCAATTTTCTCCAGCCCTTTGTCAATGGCCTGATCTTCTTTTTGGGATTTCTTTACACGTATCTTTTGCTCTACCTTTTTCTTTAACCCTTTCAGGGATATTTTTTGAGCCGTTATGGGAGCACCTGTGATTAAAACCACCAGGGCCAATATCAATATTCTATTCATAATAGTGAGTGGTTAAATTTGGATTGATGGTCTTTATATGTTTAGAAACCCATAAGTAAACGACTCCCGCGAAGTTTTTGTAATATTTAAGTGAGGACTGCTATTTTTGAACTTATATCTATAGTGTATGGCAACTGTGGTTCGGCTTACTCTTTTTCTGTTCCTAATAGTGGGGTGCGTCAGTAAATCTCAAAAGCGGATAGATACTTTTATACTTCAAAGTGAAATATTCGACAATAACAGAACCATCCGGGTGTATCTACCACCCTCCTATGACGGGATAAAAACATTTAAGGTGTTGTATTTGAATGATGGGCAAAATCTGTTTGGGGATAATGAAATAGGAGCTGTTAATGAATGGCGGTTAGATGAAATTATGGATTCCTTATGGAAAGAGACAGATCTGGAACCTTTAATAGTAGTAGGCATTGACCATGCGGGCAAGGGCCGCGGTAATGAGTATTTGCCCTGGCCCGACGAATACCTGCACCCACCTATTCCCCAGCCTGAAGGCTCGAAGTACCCGCACTTTCTGATGGAAGAAGTGATGCCTGCCATAGAAACAAAATACCAGGTCCAAAAAGGTAAGCACCATACAGGTATTGGCGGAGCATCCTACGGAGGCCTGATATCCCTTTATACTTTAGTTTCTAATCCGGAAACTTTCGGATTCGCTCTTATCGAAAGTCCCTCCTTGTATGTGAACGATCAATCCATTCTGACTTTGGTCAAGGAACAAGGCGGCAGTTGGCCGACTCGTATATACTTGGGTATTGGCACTAATGAATTGGGGCTGGAGCATTGTGGGCTTAACAATCCGGACAATCAGATGGCGGTAGAAGATGTAGACAGTCTCTATAATTTGGTCAGACAGCAGACGCCAGCCACGAAATGCCTCAAATTTGTGGATAGTTGTGCGGTTCACAGTGAGCTGGCCTGGTCAAGGAGACTGCCTCAGGCTTTGCAGTTTCTTTTAGGAGACTAACTAATTTCCCTTCAATTAATATAGTATGCTGGTATTCAGCTGATTTAAATTTCCAAGGGGCCCCTCCACCCACCCGTTTTCAAATTACCCATTGAGGGTATCACTAGTTGAGATTACATTAAATAATTCACTGTAAGCCCCTGAGTCTTTTTCAGATAAGCCAATGATGGTCAAAAATGATGCTATGACCACACTTGCACTGATTCATGACCGACGATCAGTGATCGGTAGTAAAACAAAGCGGGGAGCCTGTTGATACCGGTAGCTGCTGTCAGAAATAATCCTGAGCTCTTTGTTCTCCCAATTCATAACCCTATGCTAAACTGAGTTTCTTCAGGGTCAAAGATCTCTAGTGTCAACCATTCCCCATCAGGGCTCCAATGGTGATAACCCTCGCTAAATTGGTGATCTGTCAATTTCCAGTTATTGCCGGTCTCAGGATCTACCGCATAAATACTATACATGCCTTGTTGGTAACTTTGGTAGCTGACAAAATGCTCTGTAGGATGCCATACCGGAGGCCTGGCTTTATACTGATACCAGGCAGCACTGGTATCAGCCACAGGATAATTAGTTATGCGCCGTAAACCGGAACCATCTCTATTTAGAATGTACAGAGCCTCGTCGAAGCCCTGTTCCCTTTTTGACTTGGTCATTCCACCCCTGAAAACGATATATTTCCCATCAGGTGAAAATGCCGGGTCGCTGGCATATGGAAGACCCGTGGTAATTTTTTCTCTGAGGGCTCCACAAAGATCGATTATGTAAAAGGCTGAATCCACGGATTGGTGCGGGTTTACAATAAGCGATTGGCTTGAAGGATCGAAGCCCATCCAACTGTCCCTAAATCTGAAATCGCTCGGCTGGTGCATGGCACCGCTGGAAAGGTCCATTTGGTATAAATAATAACACCTGTTACAGGTATCCCGATCACTTAGCATGAAAACCTGTTGCTCCCAGCTTAGATACGCCCAAGCCACATCAGGATGTTGTGTTAAATTAACAGGCAGACTATCATTGGGGTCAGGATCCAGACGTCGTAGTCGGACTGTTCTGGGTTCATAGCCATGTTATACACCACCGAAGGTGTCCCGGCAAAAGCGAAATGGGGATCCTCCGGTGACTTACAAGTCCAAAGCATCACTATGAGGGGGATTATTAACAAGGGTATGCGCATGGCACCAACCTTTACGCCCTGAATATAAAAGAAAAAATGATGTTAAAAGTTATCGTTTAGTTGGACCTCTTCAAAAATCCCATGATTTGGGGATTAGGCTTTGCCCTGGGCGTTTTTGTTTATGGTGGTAAGCGTACTTTGTAGGACATTTTCCAAATGTGTGATAATGTCGTCGATGGATTTAAGATCCCTCTCGATGTTGGCAATGGCCTCATTGAGATGTTGTTCCTTTGATCCATTTCTTAGGTTAATACTCGGGTCGATTTGATTGTCCATTTCGTATATCTTAAGTCTGCTTTCCTGAGTCCTTTTACCTGCATTTGACAAGTAATCTGCCAAAACAACCCAGCAAAGTAGGCCTTTTTAGACGAATAGACCCAATCCTAGGATGAACTAAAGATTGCAGTCTATTAACCAAAAGATGATCTAATTGTTTGATGCCTAAGGCACAAACCTCCAAGGAATGAGTTTATGGCCCTGTTATTTCCTGGGCCATGACGGTAGACAATTGGGATTATTTCGGGACCAACCGATAGATACCTTTACCCTCT
>JAOTYN010000058.1 GCA_029861825.1 Cyclobacteriaceae bacterium | reverse complement strand
AGGTTCCGCATGAATTTTTCCAGGACGAATGCAGAAAGCTGCGCATAGATCTGGGAGATAAGGGCACCTATGGAGTTGGTATGGTTTTTTTTCCCAAAGAGGAGTTGGTAAAAGAGGGCTGTCGTCAAAGGCTATACGAAATTGCTGAAAAGTTGGATTTGCAGATCATTGGATTCAGGAGGATACCCATCAATAACCACAATATTGGTCAGTCTGCAAAGTCCGTTGAACTTCACTATGAACAAATCTTCATCCGGCAGAAAGAATTCATTGACCAGGAAACTTTAGAGCGGAAGCTTTTTGTTTTCCGTATGAACAGTACCCATACCATCGGCAGTACCTCCAGGGGCAGTTCCATTGTAGGTAACAATTATGAATTTTACTGGGCCTCATTGAGCACCAAGACCCTGGTTTACAAAGGACAATTACGGACCGATCAGCTGCCTGAATATTATCCCGACTTGAATGACCCTCGGGTGACCAGTGCCTTGGCTCTGGTGCATTCCAGGTTTAGTACCAATACTTTTCCCAAATGGAAATTGGCGCAACCTTTTCGGTTTATTGCTCATAATGGTGAGATCAATACCATCCGGGGTAATGTTAACTGGATGAAATCCAAGCAAGCCCTGTTTGAATCGGACTTGTTCACCCCCCAGGAATTCGAGATGCTGCTGCCGGTTTGTGATAAGGCTCATTCCGATTCCGCCAATCTGGATGCTATCGTAGAAATGTTGGTTTTGGCAGGACGTTCCCTGCCGCACGCCATGATGATGGTAATCCCGGAAGCCTGGCAGGGGAATGATCTGATGCAGACTTCCAAAAGGGAATTCTACGAATACCATGCCTCGATGATTGAGCCATGGGACGGTCCCGCTTCCATTTGCTTCACCGATGGGGAATTGGTGGGTGCTACCCTCGATCGCAACGGACTAAGGCCTTCACGATACTGCTTGACCTCCGATGACAAGTTGATCATGGCTTCGGAAGCGGGTGCTCTACCGGTTGATGAGTCAAAAGTGGTGTTAAAGGGTAGGCTGCAACCGGGTAAAATGTTTGTAGCAGATCTGCAGCAAGGCCGGATTATCAGTGATGAAGAACTTAAGGAAGACTTATGTTCCCGACAACCATACGGGGAATGGTTGCGTGAGTACAAATTACACATCGATGACTTACCCCAACCGGACTCTGTAGAGGAATCACCGGAAGATCTCTTACAGCAACAATTGGCATTTGGATACAGTCAGGAGGATATCCAATTGATCCTGGGCCCACTGGTAGAAAAGGCTGCGGAGCCTGTGGGATCCATGGGAGCCGATATTCCACTGGCCGTTCTGTCCCGTAAACATCAACACCTTTCCAATTACTTTAAGCAATTGTTCGCACAGGTGAGTAACCCGCCTATCGACCCCATCAGGGAAAAAATGGTGATGTCCTTGTTCACTAAACTAGGCAGTAATTTGAACGTACTGAAAGAAACGCCGGAACATTGCCAGGAGATCCAACTGGATCAACCGGTATTGGACCGTGAAAGATATCAAAAACTGGTGCAGCTCGACCATCCCAATTTCAAAAGTGTGCTGATCCCCAGTTTATTCCCCGCCAATGGCCAGGAAGGAGCCTTGGAAGAGGCTTTGGAGGAAGTTTGTCAGCAGGCGGAAAAGGCTGCACGACAAGGCATCAAGGTTATCATATTATCGGATGCGGAAACCAGTGCGGAAATGGCCCCTATCCCTTCGTTAATGGTTACCGGCGCGGTACACCACCATCTGATCGACTGTCGGTTAAGAGCTAATGTAGGCTTAATCATTGCTTCGGGAGATGTATTGGAGACCCACCATTTTGCCACACTCATCGGATATGGGGCTAACGCCGTTCATCCTTATTTAAGCCTGAAAAGTATTGAGCAATTAACCAGGGAAAGTAATAACTATGGTGAGGCTTCACATGCAGTATCACGATATATTGCCGGCATTAATTATGGTCTCCTAAAGATCTTCTCGAAAATGGGTATTTCTACCCTGCAATCTTATCAGGGAGCGCAGATCTTTGAGATTCTGGGACTAAATAATCAAGTGGTGGAGCGGTGTTTTACTGACAGCATCTCGCGCATTGGAGGAATAGGATTCGCAGAAATAGCAGGTGACGTATTGGATTTGCATGCTCAGGCCTTTCAATCACCCTACCGGGAGGCCATGGGCCTACCAGAGGGGGGCATTTATCAATGGAAGAAATCCGGCGAATATCACTTGTTCAATCCTCAAACTATCCATTACCTGCAAAATGCCAGTCGTCGAAACAATTACCAACTATACAAAAAATTTGCCGATCTGGTAAACGATCAATCCCAGCAGGCCTGCACTTTGAGAGGTCTCTTTTCCTTTAAGAAAGCCTCAGCAGTACCTTTGGATGAAGTGGAACCAGTAGAACGGATCTTTAAGCGATTCGCCACCGGAGCCATGTCCTTTGGCTCCATTAGTCATGAAGCTCACAGCACCTTGGCCATTGCGATGAACCGCATTGGAGGAAAAAGCAATAGCGGGGAAGGCGGTGAAGACGAGATTAGATTTGAACCAAAGCCCAACGGTGATTGGGAGCGGTCAGCTATTAAACAAGTAGCTTCCGGCCGTTTTGGTGTAACCAGCAACTATCTGACCAACGCCGACGAGCTGCAGATAAAAATGGCTCAGGGGGCCAAACCGGGAGAAGGTGGCCAGTTACCGGGTCACAAAGTTGATGAATGGATTGGCAGAGTACGACATAGTACTCCCGGGGTTGGTCTTATCTCGCCACCACCCCATCACGATATTTATTCTATTGAAGATCTAAAACAGCTCATTTTCGATCTGAAAAACGCCAATCGAGAGGCCAGAATTAATGTAAAACTGGTGGCAGAGGCAGGTGTTGGAACTATAGCCGCAGGAGTGGCCAAAGCTAAAGCAGATGTTATTCTCATCTCCGGTCATGATGGTGGTACCGGAGCAAGCCCCATCAGTTCTATCAGACATGCCGGTTTGCCTTGGGAACTGGGGGTTGCGGAAGCCCATCAGACCCTGGTAAAGAACAAGCTGAGGAGTCGGGTGGTGCTGCAAACCGATGGTCAGATACGTACCGGTCGGGATTTGGCAATTGCTACCTTATTGGGCGCAGAGGAATGGGGAGTGGCTACTGCGGCACTAGTGGTAGAAGGTTGCATTATGATGCGCAAATGTCATTTGAATACTTGTCCGGTAGGCATTGCTACCCAAAACCCGGAATTACGTAAGAAATTTACCGGTGACCCCCAACATGTGGTCAATTACTTCGCCTTTCTGGCCCAGGACTTGCGAGAGATCATGGCAGAACTGGGCTTCCGTTCAGTTGATGAAATGGTCGGTCAGGTCCAAATGTTACAGATACGAGGGGATATAGAGGACCCCAAGCTAAGTAACCTGGATTTTACTCCCATCCTCTATCAGGAGAAATCCGGAGCGGAAGCAGGCCTTTATAATCAGATGGCCCAGGACCACGAGATGGACGACGTCCTGGATTGGATTTTGCTAAAAGCTTCCAAACGTACACTCGAATATGGCACCGCTTATCAGGGCTCTTTTGATATTATCAATACCGACCGGGCAGTAGGGGCTTTGCTTTCCAATGAGGTGTCTAAAAAATACGGTAGTGAGGGATTACCTGAAGGTACGCTGCATTTCAATTTCAAAGGGTCGGCAGGTCAGAGTTTTGGAGCTTTTGTAGCGCCGGGTGTGCGCTTCGAATTGGAAGGGGAAGCCAATGACTACTTTGGTAAAGGCCTTTCGGGTGGCCAATTAATCATTTACCCTCATAAAGAAGCCCACTACATACCTCATGAGAACATGATCATTGGCAATGTGGCCTTTTACGGGGCTACTTCTGGTGAAGCATACATTCGAGGGCTAGCCGGTGAACGCTTCGCGGTGCGCAATTCAGGAGTAACTGCAGTGGTAGAAGGTGTGGGCGATCATGGCTGCGAGTACATGACCGGAGGAGTGGTGGTAGTGCTCGGAGAGACTGGAAGAAATTTTGCTGCCGGTATGAGCGGAGGTCAGGCTTTTGTTTACGATCCCAATGCTCAGTTTTCAGCCAGGTGCAATATGGAAATGGTCGACCTGGACCCTTTGGTTTTCGAAGATATCGATCTGTTAAAGCGACTGGTCAAGAACCATTTGGCGTTTACAGGAAGCACTTTGGCGGCCGGTATGCTCCAGCGATGGGAGGAGGAGTGTGGGCATTTTATCAAGGTAATGCCCCGTGATTTCAAAAGGGTACTACTGGAAAGAAAACAACTGGAGCAAGCAAGTTAAGATATGGGAAAGGTCACAGGTTTTTTGGAATATCAACGAGAGATCCCTCACGATCGGTCTCCTGAAGAAAGAGTGAAGGACTGGAAGGAATTTCACTTGAAGATGCCCGAGGGAAAATTACAGGAACAGGGTGCTCGATGCATGAGTTGCGGGGTACCTTTTTGCCATACCGGCACCTTAATTTCGGGTATGGCCAGCGGGTGCCCGATCAACAATCTGATACCGGATTGGAATGACATGGTCTACAAAGGGCAATGGAAGAAAGCGCTGCAATTATTGATGAAAACCAATAATTTCCCAGAGTTCACCGGTAGGGTTTGTCCGGCACCCTGTGAGGGCTCCTGTGTCTTAGGGATCAATGAACCGCCGGTGACCATTAAAAATATTGAAAACAGTATCATTGAGAAAGGATTTGCCGAAGGGTGGATCCAACCCACGCCACCGCAAACCAGGACTGGCAAGCAGGTGGCGGTGGTGGGTTCAGGCCCTGCAGGATTGGCTTGCGCCGATCAACTAAATAAGGCCGGTCACCTGGTTACGGTTTTCGAAAGGGACGACCGCGTGGGAGGCTTACTGATGTACGGCATTCCCAACATGAAGCTGGACAAGGAAAAAGTAGTAAATCGCCGAATCTCACTTCTTGAGCAAGAAGGTATCATTTTCAAAACCAACGTAGAGGTGGGTGTCAATTACCCGGCGCAGGACCTTATGAACAATTTTGATGCTGTGGTGCTGTGTACCGGAGCTACCAATCCTCGTGATCTTCCAGTACCGGGCCGGGAATTAAAGGGAGTTCATTTTGCTATGGATTTTCTAAGGGGCAATACCAAGAGCCTATTGGATTCACAATTAAACGATGGACAGTATCTTGACGCTCGGGATAAACATGTGGTGGTGATAGGCGGAGGCGATACCGGTACCGACTGTGTAGCCACCTCTTTGAGACATGAATGCCGCAGTTTACAGCAGTTGGAAATCCTGGAACGGCCACCATTGGAGCGCGCCCCTGACAACCCCTGGCCGGAATGGCCCAAGGTCTATTATTTGGACTATGGTCAAGAAGAAGCTAAGGCGGCCTTTGGGGATGATCCCAGGTACTATTGCAGTATGACCAAAAAGTTTGTGGGAGATGAGTCGGGCCAGGTTAAAGAAATTCATTTGGTAACCGTCAAATGGGAGCAGGACGAACATGGCAGGTACCGACCTCTGGAGATACCGGGTAGCCAAAAGGTGTTAAAAGCTGATCTAGTGTTGTTAGCAATGGGGTATTTAGGGCCGGAATCGCAGCTGCTCGAAGCTTTAGGCGTGATCAGCGATGCCCGTAGCAACATACAGGCGCCATATGGGACATTTACCACTAATATTAACAAGGTATTTGCCGCCGGAGATGCCCGGCGAGGGCAAAGCCTTGTGGTGTGGGCCATTAATGAGGGAAGAGCTGCTGCTCGGGAGTGCGATAAATTCCTAATGGGCCAGACGTTCCTGGTCTGATTATTTTTACGTAAACTAGTCCCGGTCCCCAATTATATGAAAGCTCTGATTATATGAAAGTTCTGAAATTTGGAGGAAGCTCGGTGGGCTCGTCTGAGAGTATCCGGGAGGTAGGTAGTATTTTAAAAGATTACCATGATTCAGGTGAGTCCCTGGTGGTGGTGGTATCGGCTTTTAAAGGTATTACCAATCTGCTGCAGCAATTGGGTGATCTGGCTGTTCAAGGTCAGGATGCTGATCTGAGTGATTGCCTCCGTCTGATAGAAGAGCGACATTTCGGTACTATTAAGGAGCTATTACCGCTGCAGACTCAAAGCCATATTCTGGCCCAGGTAAAACGATGGCTGAACGAGCTGGAAGAGGTAATTCAAGGGGTTGCTCTACTGAAGGAGCTTTCACCGCGCAGTAAGGACCTGCTGCTTAGCTTCGGAGAACGACTATCGGCCTACATCATCCATGAGTATCTAAAGACACTTGATTTCCAGGCTTACTTTGTAGATGCCCGGGAGATAATAACCACCGACGGGCAGTTCGGTGCGGCCAAAGTGGATTTTGAAAAGACCAACAGCAATATAGCCGCTTATTTCCAAGGTTTGACGGGCATACCTATCGTTACCGGCTTTGTGTCGGCCAATGCCTCCGGACAAACCACCACATTAGGACGTGGGGGCTCGGATTACACGGCCGCCATTATCGGGAGCGCATTAGATGTCCAGGAGATTGAGATCTGGACCGACGTAGATGGGGTGATGACCGCCGACCCCAATATCGTGGCCCGGGCATTTTCTCTGCCTGAGCTTTCTTATGTGGAAGCCATGGAGCTGACACATTTTGGGGCTAAGGTAATCTACCCACCCACTCTGCAACCGGCTTTTACTAAAAGCATACCGCTACGTATTCGCAATACCTTCAATCGGGACTTCCCGGGTACTATCATCAGCAGAGAAGCGCATACTGTGGATATGCCGATTAAAGGAATAAGTTCTATAAACCAGGTGAGCCTGGTTAATGTACAGGGTAGTGGTTTGGTGGGGGTCCCCGGCATTGCCAGTCGGTTATTTGGGGCTTTGGGAAGAGAAAACATTAATATAATACTGATAACACAGGCTAGCTCCGAGCACTCGATTTGTTTTGCCATTGTACCCGAACAAGCGGAAGTCACCAAAAGCACCATTGAAGCCGAATTCAAGCAGGAGCTCGCAGCCGATCTAATTGATCCTATCATTATTGAAAATGACCATTCTGTGGTGGCTATTATTGGGGAAAATATGCGCAGAACTACCGGGATTGCAGATAAGCTGTTTGGGGCATTAGGTAAAAACGGGATCAATGTGGTGGCTATTGCTCAGGGATCATCTGAGCTCAATGTTTCGGTGGTAATTGACCACCATAATTTGGTTAAAGCCCTTAAAGCATTACACGGCGCTTTCTTTATTGCCAACCGCAGGAGGCTGAATGTGTTTATGGTGGGTGCCGGGCTGATCGGCGGAACCTTGTTGAAACAGATCAGTCAGCAATTCGACTTCTTTAACGACAAGAGATTACTGGAAATTAGATTGTGCGGTTTGGCCAACAGCAAGAAGATGCTGATCGATGAGGAGGGCATTGACCTGGAAAACTGGCAGGAGTTGTTGGATAACCATGGCCGGGATACGGATCTCGAAAAGTTTGTGGTTAGTATGCAGCAACTTAACCTTGCCAACAGCGTATTTGTGGACAACACTGCGGGCGCTTCCATACCATCGGTTTATCAAGAAGTACTAGACAGCAGCATATCAATAGTGACCCCCAATAAGGTGGCCAATTCCCAATGTTTTGAGCAATATCAGGATCTTAAGGAAACTGCCTTCCAAAAAGGGGTGGCCTATCTGTATGAGACCAATGTTGGAGCCGGACTTCCCGTGATCAATACCATTAACGATTTGGTGCTAAGTGGTGATCACATTGTAGGCATACAAGGGGTGTTGTCAGGAACCATTAGCTATATTTTCAACAGTTTTAAGGGCGATAAAAAGTTTAGTGAGATTGTGAGAGAAGCACAACAAAAAGGATACACGGAACCAGACCCCCGTGATGACCTAAATGGGAAAGATGTAGCCCGTAAAATCCTTATCTTGGCACGGGAAGTAGGTATACCTTTGGAGCTGGATCAAGTGGAGATTGAACCATTACTTGCTCCGGCGTGCTTTGAAGCGGAAACGGTGGACAAATTCTTTAAAGCCCTCGAAGAACAGGATCAAGTGATGTCGGATAAAGTGCAGCAAGCAGCTGAAGAGGGTAGGGTATTGCGTTATGTGGCGCAGCTAAAGGACGGACAGGCCAAGATCAAATTGATTGCTGTAGGTCCTGAGAGTTTGTTCTATGGACTATCCGGTTCGGACAATATTATTGCCATAAATTCCAGTCGGTATAGCGAAAAACCTTTGTTGATCCGGGGGCCTGGCGCCGGAGCGGAGGTAACGGCTGCGGGAGTTTTCGCGGAGCTTATAAAGATCAGTGAATTCTTAGTGGGTTAGCCATGAGTCAAAGCATAAAAGTGTTTGCACCAGCTACCGTAGCCAATGTCACTTGTGGGTTTGATATTCTGGGATTTGCCGTGCACCAGCCGGGAGATGAACTGTTGCTAGAAATAAGAGATCAGCCGGGTTTGGAAATTAAGGACATTCAAGGCGACCAAGGTTTGTTGCCTCGTGACCCTCAGAAAAACACCGTGAGTGTAGCCATTGCCCATTTGCTAGATCACCTGAAATTGGATTGCGGCTTCAATTTATACTTGCAGAAAAAGATGCCCCTGGGCAGTGGCCTGGGTTCCAGTGCCGCTAGTGCGGTGGCAGGAGTGTTTGGGGCCAACCTCCTCCTAGGTAAACCCTTAGAAACCCTGGAGCTATTGCCATTTGCTATGCAAGGCGAAGCGTTGGCCTGCGGTTCAGCTCATGCTGACAATGTAGCCCCGGCTCTTTTAGGAGGCTTCGTATTGATCCGTTCCTACCAGCCCCTGGATGTGGTTAAGATCCCTTCTCCGTCGGAGCTTTATGCAGCTGTTTTGCACCCTCAAATTGATATCGCTACCAAAGATGCACGCAGTATTCTTAAAAAGCAGGTGCCAATGAAAAGCGCTATTCAACAATGGGGTAACGTGGCAGGTTTGGTTACCGGTCTTATTACTGAGAATTATCCTTTAATAGGACGGTCCATGGAAGATGTAGTGGTGGAACCAGTAAGGTCCATGCTGATCCCAGGCTTCCAGGAAGTAAAAAGAGCCGCCTTGGATGCCGGAGCTCTGGGATGTGGTATTTCCGGTTCCGGGCCCAGCATGTTTGCTTTGAGTGTAGGCCAGGAAGTAGCGCAAAGTGTAGGTGAAGCCATGACCTCAGCCCTGCAAAAAGTGGACATTGGCAGTGATCTTTTCGTTTCGGCTGTTAATCAAAACGGTCCTTTGATCCTATCGCAAGATGCAGCTCCATAGCACTCAAAATCCTCAGGCCCTGGTGGGCCTAGAGCAGGCCTTATTTCAAGGCATGCCGGAAGACAATGGCTTATACATGCCCTTGGAAATTCCAAGATTGCCAAAGGAGTTTTGGAAAGACATTGATCAAATGTCATTTTCAGAAATGGCCTTTCGCGTAGGACAAGCATTGTTAGGTACATCCGTGGACCCTTCTGCATTGCAGCAAATGGTAGAAGAGGCTTTTAATTTTGACGTCCCCCTGGTTTCTCTGAGCCCTTCAATTTATACTTTGGAATTGTATCACGGCCCTACCTTGGCCTTTAAGGATTTCGGAGCTCGCTTTATGGCCAGGCTGATGTCTTATTTTCTAAAGGATCGCACCGAAAAACCTTGTATCCTGGTGGCTACCAGTGGCGATACCGGGAGCGCAGTGGCTCACGGTTTTTACAAAGTCCCGGGTATTGATGTGGTGATCCTTTATCCTTCCGGAAAAGTAAGCCATATTCAGGAGCAACAACTAACCACGATGGGTCATAATATAACGGCCTTGGAAGTGGAAGGAACCTTCGATGATTGTCAGAAATTGGTAAAAAAAGCGTTTTTGGACACGCAGTTGAGAAATAAGAGACGTCTTACCTCTGCTAACTCTATCAATATTGCCAGATTAATTCCTCAATCCTTTTACTATTTCTGGATGTATGCAAAACTCAAAGCGCAGTGCGATTCGCTGGTTTGCTCTGTCCCCAGTGGCAACTTTGGTAATATAATGGGAGGGCTTATTGCCAAGCGCATGGGATTACCTGTTTCAAAGTTTATTGCAGCCAACAACGATAACCGGGCTTTTTATGACTATTTAAGTACCCAAAACTTCCAACCCAGACCCTCAATCGCCACCATAAGCAATGCTATGGATGTAGGGGACCCCAGCAATTTTGTGCGCATTATGGATTTATACCAGGGAGACTTTCAAGCCTTGACCAGAGATGTGGTGGCCTATACCTTTAACGACTACCAAACCGAGCTGGCCATCAAAGAGGTGCTGAAGCGCTATCACTATCTGATGGAGCCCCATGGAGCAGTTGCTTATCTTGCTCTAACGGAGTATATGAAAGCCTTGGGTAAGGATTCAGTGGGGGTCTTTTTGGGGACGGCCCATCCTGTAAAATTTCTGGACGTGGTGGAGCCGTTGATTAATCAAAAAGTAGAAATCCCATCTCGTCTTAAGACTGCTTTGAATTCCTCCAAAAAAGCCCATCCTATGCCCAATGATTATACGCACTTCAGGGATTACCTTTTAAAGCCATGAGTGCAATTTTGCACCAAATTAAATTTTGAAAAATTGGTAAAAAGATAGAGTAATCGCGGGGTTTTTTAGGAAATCCAAAATAAATTGGACGGAGAATGAATGATCTGTAAATTTTCTCTATTCTTGATTTTTTACTTTTTTTCAGGATTCGAATTTTATATTTTTACTTAATTAGTAGTTAACCATTCGTAGTAAATAAGTCTCTGAAACACAATTAGTAGAATGTGATCGAGCGATTGGAGGGGAGTCATGAAAATGCCTCCCTTTTTTTATTAGTCCACGGAATTAATTTTTCCTACTTAATTTTTAGAACTAACTTTTACCAATCGCTGTTAACTTTGACTATTTCTTTTTTCGGACCCCCATCGGGAATTAGCATCACCGCCTTTAAGGTTTCCGCCAGGCCCGTAACTTTTTCCGAAACCTTTGTCTTATGTTGATCCCACAGTTTTTGATTGCCTTTGAAAAAGGGTTCCTCCAAGGGCTTAGATTTTCCGTTGACTTCCACAAACTTCCCGTAGCGGTTTCTCTTAAGATAATAAAAGACAAAGTTGGAGGCTACATAGCGGTAACGACCATCTTTTAGGGAAACGTTAAGGTCATATTTAATAATGCCATGAGGTGATTTGATAGGAAACTCATGGTATACGTTGAAATGCAAAGGCAGGTAGAGCTCTTGATTTCCTATTACTTCTAATGAGCTCTTTTTTAATCCTTTGGAATTTTCCACTAATGATGTAAGGTAATTGTGAGCATTTTGGTACAACAAATCTTTAGATACTCCTTCCACCTGCACTACCTCGGCAAAGGTGATTTTACCCATTTCGTCCTGAGGCAAGGAACTGGTCAATTGACCGTAAACTGGTTGGATGAAGATAACAAGTGTTATGGCTAGATTAATGTTGGTTCTCATAGTTCCTTAAATTTTAAAAAAGGAGTCCGGAAACTTTCCGGACTCCTGAGATATAGACGCTTAGAATGAAAATACTGCTGCAACCAGGAATTGTGCGAACGAATCGGAAGGGTCTCCTTCACCATCTTCGAACAGATCCTCGTCGGCACTGTCGAAGCGGATTTCCGGGATAATCTTTAAGGGCCCGGATCCTATGTTTGCTGATAATGTAAAGGAATTAACTTTTGTTGCTAAGTCCTCCGTTATTACACCGCCGTCTTCATCTTTGAAGGTTTCCCCTCTTACACCCAAGGCAAAGGCATCTGAGAATGCGTAGTTCAGATAGAGTGCCACTCCGTAGAAGTTGGACCCATCGCCCAAATCTTCATCAAAGAACTCTCCGGTGGTACGTTTAGCGGCGTTAAGTCCAATCATGAATTCTTCAGAAACCTGATAGGTAGTGGTCAGATCGATTTCAGAACCTGAGTCATTACTGGTTACAAAATTGATATAAGCGTCCAGGCCATCTACAGGCGATACAAATACCTGGGCACCAAAATCAAGCCCTCCACTACCGTTGGTGTAGGAGTCGAATTCATTGAATATACCCGCCATGATGGCAAACTTCTCTGAAATGGCAAAGTCGAATTTCAGTCCGCCATTTTGAAACGGTCCGTTGGAGAATAAATAGGAGGTAGAGTAATTAAAGTTACCTACTGGAGAAATCACTTCATACCCTACAAAGGTACCCATAAATCCACCGGTGACCCTGATTTTATCTGAAAGTGCGTAAGAAACGTACAGATTTTGTATGGGACCAGGAGCACTTTGATCGGCCCTGGGTCCAAAAGCAATGTCCGCTACAAAGGACGCATTGCCTACCTCTTTTGACAGAATTATATTGGCCATCCCTAAAGAGAAAGAGTTCTGATCCCCTGCAAAACTAGTAGGACTATTGGACTTTCCAGAAAAATCATACTTGTAGTAAGTATCAACACTACCTGAAATCACCAGCGGATTCTCTTCATCCTGGGCAATTACTACATATATGGAAGCCATTAACAAGGCTACTGATAGTAAAATTGTCTTTTTCATTTTAACTTTGATTAAATGGTTATTTAAATAGTTAGATGTTTAAACAGCCTGTTAAACGAGGTAAGCCCCACTTACCTCGTTTCTGTATGGCAGCTGCTATTCATAGATAATGGTGTAGCCTCTAATTCCATGTTCGTGGCTATCCAGTCCTTCTTTTTCATGTTGCTCTGTTACACGAATGCCTATAGTTGCATTCAATACTTTGAATATGATAAATGCTGAAAGGAAGGATATTAATCCAATGACTGCTACCCCGATTAGCTGGGTAAGCAGAGAGAACTCAGCGCTGAAGATACCCACAGCCAGAGTACCCCATATACCACAGGTCAGGTGTACTGAAACAGCTCCCACTACATCATCCAATTTCAACCTGTCTAAGGTAACGGCTGAAAGCACCACCAGTACTCCTGCTACTAATCCCACTACCAGTGACCAGCCAGGACTAATCACGTCAGCACCAGCTGTAATGCCTACTAGTCCCGCCAGAATGCCGTTCAATACCATTCCCAAGTCCAGTCTTTTGAACACCAGCCAACCAGTGAGGTATCCTCCGATTCCTCCCATACAGGCAGCCAAGCAGGTAGTTACCAGAACTCTGGATACTGCGCCTGGTTCGGCGGAAAGTACGGAACCCCCGTTAAATCCGAACCATCCGAACCATAGCAGGAATACTCCCATGGTTGCAAGAGGTACACTGGAGCCCGGTTTATCCACCACTTTGCCGTCAATGTACTTGCCCAGTCGTGGTCCAATTACCAAAATTCCGGCTAAGGCGCCCCATCCGCCCACAGAGTGAACCAAGGTAGATCCTGCAAAATCATAGAAACCCAGATCATCTAGGAAACCATAGCCCCATTTCCAGCTG
>JAOTYN010000434.1 GCA_029861825.1 Cyclobacteriaceae bacterium | reverse complement strand
GGGGCAGTCAAAGAATGCCTACCAAGCTGAAATAGATAGTGCCTGTGAAATCATAGATTTCCTAAGGTTCAATGTCAGTTATATGACTCAGATATATGCACAACAACCAGAATCATCACCTGGGGTTTGGAACCGGTTGGAGCAGAGGCCACTGGAAGGGTTCATATTTGCACTAACACCATTCAATTTTACCGCTATTGCCGGGAATTTACCAACCTCTGTAGCCATGATGGGGAATGCTGTGGTATGGAAGCCGGCTTTCTCACAGATCTATGCGGCTAACGTCTTAATGGAAGTTTTTTTAGAAGCTGGTGTGCCGGACGGTGTTATCAATCTGATCTATGTTGACGGACCTACTACCGGAGATGTGATCTTCAGTCATCCGGATTTCGCAGGTATACATTTTACGGGAAGTACAGGGGTTTTCCAACACATCTGGAAAACCATAGGAGAGAATATCAGCATTTATAAAAGCTATCCTAGAATTGTAGGTGAAACAGGAGGCAAGGATTTTATAATAGCTCACAAATCAGCTGATGCCATTGCGCTAGCCACGGCTATGGTTAGAGGTGCTTTTGAATATCAAGGTCAAAAGTGTTCGGCAGCCAGTCGGGTTTATGTCCCTGACAATCTTTGGGAGACCGTAAAAACTAAAGTACTGACCGATCTTAAAGAGATTAAAATGGGTGGGGTAGAGGACTTTAGTAATTTTGTTAATGCAGTTATAGATGAAAAGGCTTTTGACAAGATTACTTCCTACATCGCTGCAGCCAAAGAGAGTGATTTGGTAGAGATTATAGCCGGAGGCAATTATGATAAAAGCACTGGTTATTTTATTGAACCTACCGTATTGCTCTCTCAAGACCCTCATTATACTACTATGTGCGAGGAGATCTTTGGACCGGTACTTACCGTTTATGTTTATCAAAGTGAAAGATTTGAAGAGGCATTAGAAATGGTGGACCAGACCTCTCCTTATGCCTTAACGGGTGCCGTATTCTCTCAAGATCGATTCGCTGCGGAGCTGGCCACTAAAAAACTGGTAAATGCAGCGGGTAATTTCTATATAAATGATAAACCTACCGGAGCGGTGGTAGGTCAACAGCCTTTCGGTGGAGCAAGAGCATCCGGAACCAATGATAAAGCTGGTTCTATGATAAACCTATTGCGTTGGGTGTCCCCTCGTACCATTAAGGAGACTTTCGTCCCCGCACAAGACTATAAATATCCTTTTTTAGCTTCAAATTGATGTCGGGCTGGTATCAACTGAAATATCCTGAAAACGTAGCAACACCTTGCTTGTTGGTCTATCCGGAAAGGATCGATCATAATATTCAGGAAATGATCCGTATAGCTGGAGGTGCCGAGCGCTTGCGACCGCATGTCAAAACTCATAAGTCCCCTCAAATAGTGGGTATGCAGCAGCGAAAAGGGATCAATAAGTTCAAATGCGCTACTATTGCAGAAGCGGAAATGCTGGCGCAATGCCAGGCTCTTGATGTGCTTTTGGCTTATCAATTGAGCGGACCTCATATCAGCCGATTTCTGGAGCTTAAACAAAAATATCCGCAAACCCGGTTCAGCAGTCTGGTTGACAATCAGGATTCAGTTCAGCAGCTGGCCGATCTCGCTCAGGGATCTAACCTAACCGCCCAGGTGTATATTGATCTGGATGTGGGCATGCACAGAACAGGAATTGCTGCCGGGCCCGAGGCCGTGGCCTTGAGCCAACTTATCAAGGTCCAGTCCGGGATTGAGCTTAGGGGGTGGCATGTATACGATGGCCATCTTCGACAATCCGATGTTACGGAAAGAATTCATGCTTCTGATCAAGCATTTTCCCCTGTAGAAAACCTGATACAGGAAACCGGGATAAAACAGGTAGTGGCTGGGGGCTCCCCTACATTTCCGGTACATGCTCGACGGAACAGTGTAGAGCTTAGCCCCGGTACCAGTTTGTTGTGGGATCACGGTTATGGTCAAAAATTACCGGATCTGGATTTTCTGCCAGCAGCTGTAGTATTGACCAGAATTGTCAGTAAACCTACCGGCGATATGATGTGCCTGGACTTGGGTCATAAAGCCATAGCTTCAGAAATGCCCCACCCCAGGGTCAATCTGATAGGACTGGATGTGGTGGATTTCCCCACGCACAGTGAAGAACATCTGGTGGTACGCACTTCGGATGCTCCAAACTATAAGGTAGGTGATGAGCTCTATGGCATTCCCATGCATATTTGCCCTACTACTGCGCTTCATCAGGAAATGTTGGTTGTACAGGAAGGTGAGGTAGTGGATAGGTGGCCGGTGGTAGCAAGGGACCGCCGAATTGAAATCTAATAATTCTGAACCACAAAATCCCACTCTCCCATGTTGAATCGTTTCTTCTTCATGGCCCTAAGGCCCAAATAGCTGGTTCCGCAACCAACCAGGGCTATAAGTACCCCGGAGGGTGCCAGAATAGCGGTGCTGAGGGGGTCTTCGTCCGTTGAATCTGCCGTTAACGCCACGCCACCCACCATGAGCAAAGCCCCAAATCCAGTAAGCAAAGCGCCACCTGCAATAGCCCCGCCATTTTTACGGGTGTGCCAACTGGAGAGCATGGTGATCTCGTCGTAGGCAATTTGACGGCCGTTCACCAGCATCCATTCTTCTGTCAATTCTTCAATAAGCCCTTGTCTTTTTTTTCCGTCTTGTGCCCGGTATCTTATAGCCTTTTGAGGATCTACTTCATATACTTTTCCCGTAGTCTTATGCTTAAGCACCAGGGTCCTTTGTTGCGCTGGGCTATTTAGCACCCATAAAAAGGACATAAAAATCAGTAGAGTGGTAAACTTCAACATACCAGTAGGTTTACCTCAATATACGTAAAAAGCCTGTGGGTTACGGATAATGTCAGGAATTTGTGTCTCGAAGACCTCGGTCATTCCCAGACCCGGATCCTCACCCCCGGGGGGTTATCTTCTTTCTTTTCAGCTACCTCCAACCTAGATACCCAGCTTGTTGGAAATGTTTGTAAAAATCTGTAAATCATCAATTCATTAATAAGCTGATTATGAAAACTTCCTTCACCAAGACGCTTCTGTTCTGTCTTGCGTTGCTAATCCAATTCCCACAAGATGGGCATTCACAAAAACTAAATATGGATATGGTACCGGGCTTGAAACCAAGAAATATCGGCCCCGCCGGTATGAGTGGCCGTGTGACCAGCATTGATGTTTTATTGAGCGACCCCAGCGTCATCTATCTGGGTTCGGCTGCAGGTGGACTATGGCATTCCGACAATGGCGGAGATACCTGGAACCCATTATTCACCGATGAGGTGGTGGCATCAATAGGTGTGGTAAAGATCAATCAGAACAATCCCTCTGAGATCTGGGTAGGTACCGGTGAAGGTAATCCCAGAAATAGTCAGAACAGCGGGTATGGAATTTACAGAAGTCTTGATGGCGGGCAAAACTGGCAATTGATGGGTTTAGAAAAAACCCGCACAATTCATCGCATCATACAGCATCGCGATGATCCCAATACTCTGGTAGTTGCTGTTACCGGCTCTGCTTGGGGTGATAGCCCCCACCGCGGTGTATACAAGACGACCGATGGTGGTCGCACCTGGCGGAAGA
>JAOTYN010000057.1 GCA_029861825.1 Cyclobacteriaceae bacterium | reverse complement strand
GGTCTGAATCGGGAGCGGGATGAACTTTATGAGCGTATCGATCAGCGCATGGACCAAATGATTGCTCGAGGGCTGTTCAAAGAGGCTCAAAAACTCATGAACTATGAGGATCTGGTACCCTTACAAACAGTGGGATATCAAGAGGTATTTGATTATCTGAAAGGCAAATACCAAAAGCAGGAAGCGGTACGACTTCTAAAACGCAACAGCCGCCGATATGCCAAAAGACAGCTTACCTGGTTCCGCAAGGATCAACAGTATCGTTGGTTTCACCCTGATGAATTTCAGGCTATTCTGCACTATCTTGAAAATGGTTAGGAATTGAATATATCCACCATGCGCAGTAAATCGGGACTAAGGGTTTTTTCAATGGTGATGGCATGTTCAAAAGGAGTGTAAACCAGTTCGTCCTTCATAACACCGGCCATTACATTCTTTCGTCCGTTCAGTAGCCCTTCAATGGCACTGAGCCCCATTCTACTAGCCAGAATACGATCCTTTGCGGATGGGGCACCTCCTCTCTGGATATGACCCAAAGTAGCCACTCTAATATCAGCATCTTGCAAATGCTTACGGGCCATTTCCGCGATTTCTATGGCTCCCCCAATTTCATCTCCTTCCGCTACCACTACCAGGCTGGAAGTTTTGGATCGATTCTTTCCTTTCTTCAAGGTTTCTATAACCTCTTCCATGGTAGTATTCGTTTCAGGGACCAATACGATCTCCGCTCCTCCGCAGATCCCGGAGCGGATGGCAATATACCCGGAGTCTCGGCCCATAACCTCAACAAAAAATATTCTATCATGGGAATCGGCGGTATCCCTGATCTTGTCTATTGCGGAAATGGCGGTATTCACTGCAGTATCGAATCCGATGGTAAAGTCAGTCCCATATATATCATTGTCGATGGTACCTGGAGCCCCTACTATAGGTATGCCAAACTCCTCATAAAAAATTTTGGCCCCAGTGAATGAACCATCGCCCCCGATACAGATCAGTCCTTCAATACCGTGTTCCTTGAGCGATTCATAAGCTTTTTTTCGGCCCTCCTTAGTCATAAATTCTTCACTACGGGCCGACTTCAGAATGGTGCCGCCTTTCTGAATGATATTACTTACAGAATGAGAGCTTAGCTGCTTCATATCTCCTTTGATCATTCCTGCATACCCATAGCGTATTCCATAAATTTCCACCCCGTGATAAATGGCACCTCGCACCACTGCACGTATACAGGCATTCATCCCTGGCGCATCCCCTCCTGAAGTATAAACTGCAACTCTTTTCATGAAAATTTGATCTTAAAAAAGCCTGCCAAAGTAATTAATTAATTATCGAATTCTCAACTTTTCAAACGTTTTATTGATGGCATGGTTCATTTCCGGGGAAATTTTTAATAAATAACTCAAAGAGACATAGATAACGGTGATAATTGCGCTTCGCATGAGGATATCGGGTATCAATTGTGGCAATTCCGGTAAGAAATAATTAATGCCCAGACAAATTGCGGCAGTGATAAGCCCCAGTAGATGTTTGATCCTATAGGGCTGGATATCAAATTTGATTTTAAGAAAAACGAATTTCAACACATTGATCACCAAGATAGCGCCCAATGTGGCCAGGGCAGCTCCAGTAATGCCCCAGCTGGGTAATAGAAGCAGGTTCAATATCACCAGAATGATCAATTGAATAACCGTCAAGTAGGTGTTATAGCGGAAATAATCCGAAAACCCAATTATGGAGCTGCTTATGCCCCCTAACATCTGAACCAGATTAGCCATCCCGGTATAAATGATCACCATGGATCCTATGGCATAAGACTCCGGAAGGATACGATATACGTTGTGCAAGTTGATATAGAGTCCCACAAACAACAACAGTCCGATCACCATTTGATTGATGGTGCTTTTGTAATGCACCTGATGCACTGTATCCAGATCGCGTGATTTGAAGGCGTTGGAAATAATGGTAGGGGCTATTTTGTTCAGTCCACGGGAAGGCAATAAGATGAGGGCGGCGAAAAAGAAATTGGTAATGTAAATCCCGGTCATGGCTTCGTTGTAATAGGCATCTATGAGAATGTTGTTGACCTGAAGTATCACCACGTTGTTCAGACCGGTAAGCAATCCAAAAAAACTGATTCCGGCCATAGCCTTTAACAAGGTCTTGTTCCACAGTCTAGGAGTAGGCTTTACTAAAAACTCACCACGCCAAATGATGAAAGCCATCATCAATAATGCGATCAAGGTAAAGGAGCCTATGTACAGGTAGGCGTAGGATCCAAAGTCGACAATCTGCCAGATGAACAGCATAAAGAAACCCAGCATGACTATACGCAGGACAAATTCCCGTAGAAAAACCCCGGTACTGGCATTGTAAAGGGCTGTATTGTAGTTGTCCATAACCAAAAAGAGCAGTAAAGAGGCCGTGAGGGGTATGCACAAAAAGTAATATTGTTGGAATAGGTCGACCTCTGTAGTGAAGGTAATCTCTGCTACCAGCCACTGCAGCCCCATGAACAGCAGGAATCCGACTGCTGCCACTATGAGATAAAGCAGTAAAAAGCCGTGATGTCCCTGTTTGGGATTGCGGAAGAACGGGAAGTACTTGATAGTGGCATGGTTGAACCCCAGGATGGCGATCTGGGCAAAAATTGATCCATATGAAATCAGCAGGGCCAGGATGCCGATCTCCGATTCACTGAGATGTTGAGGAAAGAGCTTGGCCCGCAAAATAAATCCCGCACCTACACCTAGATAGATGTATATGGTGGATTTAATCGATTGTCGTCCTATAAGACCCATAGAATTTGATTATCATCTTATCAAATCTGTAATCTCAGCCGCATTTTGTGCGGTAATGTCCATAAGTTTTTGTTGTTGAGCAAGTAGCCTCTCATTTACGGACCGCTCTTCTTGATAGATTTTTTCAAAGGTGTCAAGAATTCGATACTTTATGTTGGTTGGCTCTTCTCGGAGATCTACAAACCAATCCAATGCCTGTATATCCTCGAGGAAGTATCGAACCTTGTGGTGACTTCCTAATGAAATTATTTTGCAGTTGACTCCAAACGGTATCATTTGAGCATGTCCTCTCAGACCCATAACCAGGTCCATTTGGTTGTAAATCTCATACACCTTCCTGGGCAAAGCGAATTGTAGCTGAACAGTTTGGTAGGGGACCTTATGTTTGTTTAAGGAAATCTCAAACTTGGCATCGTCCTTCAAATGGCAAACATTATAAATGTTGTAACCTTTGGCGGCAATTGCCTTTAGGGCTAAGGCCAACTGATCAAGAATGGTGTACATGTCCTTCCCAAATCGACGCCAATATCGATCGTATGCGACGTTTATAGCAATATTTTTGGTTTTCGGTTTGTTTGGTAGACCGGGCTCCCAGTGTCGTATCAGGGTGGTAGGACATGGTTGCCAGCGAAGTTTCGGGTGCAGGCCGCTAGGTATAAGCTTCTTTACGGCGTTGATGCTGCCGTGATTCCTTAAGCTAAAGAACTTGGATTTTTTGATAATATGAATTAGACTTTTAACGAATAGTTCTTGGGGTTCCTGACCAAGAAAGTAGTTATACCCAATCCCATAGACCACTATTGGGACTTCAATAGCGTCAAGTTCCTGCCTGCTGACGGCCCATTGCCAGCCCGACTTGCTGTTGGGATTGGAGTCGGGAAGTAGGAGCCCTCCACCACCCACTAGCAAGAATGGGCTGCTGTTGATTTCCCGAATCAATCTCGAGGTAACTGGGGCAGTTACGGGTCGCAATTTCCAGGATTCAATGTTTATCAAAGTTCTGAAACTATCCCTAACGCATTTTGATAACACGGTGTCCCCGGCATTTTCAAATCCACTGAAATATGATAGGTGCAATGCTTTATTTCCTATCGACCATCCCGACTCCTTTGCTCGGTAGAGCCGCTCTTTAAGTGCAAAAATTCCAAAATCCTTCAACTTGGTTATTGATTCCGATACTGTTTCTTGAAGGATTGGTTGCAGAATAAGTTGGGTAGTGGTTAAGGGTAGCAATCCCTTACCAAGCTTTATTCTGGGGATCCATTCATTCCAGAAGTGAACCTGAGCTGAACGCCGTTTTATTCGACTAAAAGTTTTACGGTCATAAGTGCTTTCTCCACTGTATTCTGCACAGACGTATAGTGCTATTCCGAAAAATCCCAGATCCGTAATCTTAAATTTTTTACTAAGCAAACGGTACATACTGGCCAGAGTAAAATAATGCAAGTGTGGCTGCCATACAGTGTGCTTCTTAGATCCGAAGGAATGGATTTCCCAGGATGGACACTCGATTAACAGCTTGCCATTTTCTTGCAGCAGTGTATAAATTTTGTTCATAAAACCATGCAGATCCCGAACATGCTCAATCACATGAAAACTGCAAATCCCATTAAACTTTTCAGCACTTTGAAAATCATCGAGCAGCACCGGTTCTTGTTCAAGAAAATATTGATCTTTTGAGAATTCACAGTAATTAGGATCAGGCTCAATACCGGTGATAGACTTCCCATCCAACTTAAGCAGGTGCAAGAAGGAACCAATAGAACTACCGGCCTCCAGTACATGGTGGCAGTTTTTCAAGTGGCGGTAGTAAAAGTTGAAGCGGGCCCAGGCCTTCTTATCCAATGCCTTGATCTTAGCGGGATCCGGGATTTCCGATATTCCTCGGGCTACCCTGGTAAATTCCCCACTGCTGTAAATGTCTCGATACGAATCGGGATCCTGAAATGTATGAGTACAACTTCCACAATGAAAAATTGTGATGTGTCGATCTTCTCGCGAAAGCAGAACCCGCTGCTTGAGGTTCTTTCCTAAGCAAACTGGACACTCCATTATTTAAGCAAAATTTGCTCTGCTAATTCACGTAATGCACCGCCTCCACCTGGAGTTTTAAGCTGATATATTCCCGGAACGTATTTGACTTCGGGACGTGCATTTTGTGGACAGGCTGCTATTCCTACAGCTTGGAGGAGTTCCAGATCGTTAATGTCATCCCCTATGTATGCCACCTCTTCCAGGGTAATACCCAAGTCCTGGCACAATTGCTGTACCAATTGCATTTTATCCTGGACGCCATGAAAGTCGAAGTCCAAATTTAGCTTCTTTGCTCTTCTTCGGTTTAGTTCTCGGTCTTCTTTAGTGAGAATGCCCACCTTAACGCCTTTGGCTTGTAATAAATTAAATGCCATGCCGTCGTAGGTGTTGAACTTTTTTATTTCATCTCCGGCCTCGGTATAGTACATACCTGCGTCGGTGAGTACACCATCGACATCCGAGAGGAAAAGTTTTATATGTTTAGACTTCTGGGCCGACTCCGACAAGTGGTATTTGCCCATGATTTGCTCTCCCTGAATCCAGTCTTCTTCTTCATCAATCTCCAAGGTAGTATAAGTTTCCATTTCATACACTCCAATATGTCCACTCAGTCGATTTTTGAATTCCAAAATGTTTTTGACCAGATTAAGGTAGAAAGCCCCATTTTCCATAAAAGTACCGGAAAAGTTTTGCCGCCGCGGTCGTTCCCGGTAGTCATAGTTCAAGGGTTGTCCATGGTCGTTCCAAAAAAATCGTTTAACGCGGGCACAGCTTATGACGGAATCAAAGGTATTGCTTTTAAGTAAAGTCACCGCCTTGTCAAAGTCTGCAGCACGGGTGAATGGTGAGGTTGCTTGTACCAGCAGTAAATATTGTTCTGGATCCAAATCGGCTGAATTAATGTACTCGATCATTACATCTTCAGTAGCACTGTGATCCTGGGCGTTGGAAGGTTTCCGACGATAAACCTTGACTTTAGTAAGTCCAAAACTTGTCACGCAATCCTCAATTTCGTCACAATCGGTGGCTACTATTACCTCATGCACAGATTGCGCTTCCTGCAATGCCTTAAGGCACCAAAAAATCAAAGGCTGTCCAAAGAAATTTCGGATATTCTTCAAATGGATGGCCTTACTGCCGCATCTTGCTGGCACAAATGCTGTAACTCTCACTCCTTGCGATATTTTAGTTTGTCCCGCTGTACGGTTTCGACTTCCAGAATATCCTGAGTTTTATACTGGAGGGATTTGTAGGTTGCGGTTAAATCTCTGATCAACTTTTGTAGTCCTCCTAACTCCAATGAAGCGGCATGATCAGTTCCTTTCCATGTGCGGTCTTTAGTGAAATGTCTTTCTATCCAGGAAGCTCCCAAAGTGTAGGCGGCTTGATCTATAGCAATGCCCAAATGATGACCGGAGAATCCCAGATCTTTTACATGTTCGCCAAAAACCTCCCTGATCCTGGTGATCTCCAGAAGGTTTACATCATCAAAGGATACGGGATATCCGGAAGTACATGAGTAGAGGACTAATCTTTGCCCGGCATTTTTTTCCAGGAAAAAGTCAACAATGGAGTTCTCCTCCTCACGGGTTGTCATTCCGAAACTAATATGAATATCTCCTTGATAATTATCGCGAAGCAATTCCAGCATTTCGAAATGAAGATTACACGCACTGGGTACCTTAATGTAATCGGGGTTCAAGTCAATGATTTCGAGGGCTGATGTGATGTCCCAGACACTGGTGGCGTATCCAATACCTACTTGCTCACAATAATCTTTTAATTGTTGATGCTGTTCTTTAGTGAATTCTAAGAATTCCCGGTGTTCGCCATAAGTGTGGCCGTAGCTATAGGGGGGATAAGGATGTTGCGCATTGTACTGCTTGGTGGTTAGTAGCTCTTGAGGATTCCGTTTTTGAAATTTGGCGTAATGCGCTTGGCATAATTTAGCCATCTGGACCAGTTCTTTGGCAATTTCCATTTCACCTTTGTGATTACAACCAATTTCGGCGACCACAATAGGCGGTTTATAGACGATGGATTTACTCATATTCATGCAACTTTGACAAACTTTGGCGGGTAAAAGCATCAATGAATGAACCGGGGGTATTGTTGACAATGACCGTGTTCAGGCTTTCAGCATACTCCTTCAGCACAAAATATCCGTTAAAAGCATGGACAAACTTAGTTAATAACTCCGGTAAATTTCGCTTGCCCACTCCTCTTTTATCCAGGGGCTTCCCCTCAGTTTGATGTTCGTCATAAAAATGCTTTTGGTTAATCAGCACCTCATTGTTGTCATTAACGGAAATTTCCGATAACCAACTGTGGTCCGCGCCCCATAAGTATATTTTTTCGTAGCCCATATTGAGCGTAAGCATTAAGCTTGGGATCATTACGTTGTGAGGTCGCGGCATTCCCAAATTTGCCTTGAAACAAGCATGTCGAAACCAGCGCCACCCCTCGACCGGAGTGTTGTTGTAATAATTGATATCAATATTCGGGTTATTCTTAAGTATGTTTTGCCATCGCTTGAATTTGCTGGACTCATGTGGTATGTAAAATACTAAAGGCCATTTGGTACGCTCCACCATATCATTAAACAAACCATTGCTTTGATCAACAAAAAATTTATCAATCTCGTCAAGCCAGAGATCCGGTGCCGAAGTAACATAGTATTTCGGCTTCAGTTTTTGGTAAAGCTCTGTGGAGGGGAAGTGATTAACGCAGATCAAGTCTTTACCCTCTAAAAATTCGCCGTGCTTTTCCAGCATCTTTTTTAAACTGGGGCCATTACCCAATAATATTGCCTCTTTGTGATTGGGCGATGCCGGGCGCACTTTAAATTTTGCCAGAATTACCAGTCGGATTAGAGTAGTGAAAACTGCTCCTAGATTATGTAGAAATGATTGAATTTTCAGGATCACGTATCTAAGCTTTTAAAAAACCGTTCAGGACCCATATACGAAATTTCAACAGCATATTAGCTTTCGGCCACCTAAAAGTAATGGTATAGTAAAGCACTAAGATAATGGTTGCCCCAATTTTAAAAAACTCTTGGAGCCATTTGATAATACGCTGCTTCCAAGGTGCCTGTTGAAGCCTTGTCGCCTCACTCATTCCTATTCCTATAGCCATTTTCTTTATATAATCCGATTCCAGCCGATTATTGGGGATGGTATGAAAGACATGCACCGCGGGAACATAATGGATGATTTTTTTGCTTTGGTGCAATGTGAGGAAAACATCTTTCTCCTCACCACTTCCCAGAAAATCACCTTTTCTGCCAAGCTGTGGATTAAAACCACCTATATCTCGCAGCACGGACGCCCTAAAGGCCATGTTAGCTCCTATGGGAAATTTCCATGGTTTAAAAGCTACCGGCACTCTCCCCATGTCAAGGGCAGCTACCAGCGGCAGCAGATATTTAGACATCCAGTTGGGAGCTGCTTTTTCATAAGCGGGAGTTATTTTGCCACCTATAGCGTCGACTTCGCTATGGGATTGAAAATAGTCACACAGATTTTGAACATAATGTGAATCAGGGTAAGCATCATCGTCAAGATAACTGATTAGTGGGGCAGAGGCCTTCTCTAGCCCCAAATTCCTACTGTAAGAAAGTCCTTGTTGCGGTTGCTTCAAATATTTGAAGTTAATATCGGAGTTATTAGTGCGGAAGTCCTGGCAAATTAACGAGGTGCGATCGGTGCTGTTGTTGTCAACCACCAATATTTCGAAATCCCCGGGATGGCAGGTCTGTTGGTTCAAATGCTCCAGACATTGCTGTAGATAACGATCCCTGTTGTAAGTACATATTACGATCGATAAAGAGGGGATACTCACCGGTTAAATCTGGTAAACAAGCGTTACAAAGATACTAAATCACCCGCTACTTGCGGTCCCAAGATTACGTGTTTGTATGGATTTTTTTATTTCCCTATAAAAAATCAGCAATACAATTATCATAAGTACAGTACTGGAAACCATCATTATACGGTTTCCAACAATATAAGCTTTGGGAACAAATTTAAATTCAATGACATGAGAGCCAGCTGGAACTACAAGGGCTCTTAATAAGTAGTTAGCCCGTATGATCTCAGTGGATGCTCCATCTATTGTCGCTTGCCACCCCTTGGGGTAGTAGATCTCTGAAAACACTGCAAATCCTAGCTCCTGATTTTGAGTGCGATACTTCAGATAATTGGGTTTATAATCTTCCAGAACCACACTTCCTGAAGTGCTGAAGGTGTTGGTATTAGCAACGTGATCTATGGGAAATTTGCTTTGATCTACCAACGCCTTACTGGCAATGGGCAGATTGCAAAGGGCCGCAAATTCTTCATCGGCCGAGTTGACCAATTGAACTTCTGGAACGAACCAGGCACTTCCCTGCGCATAGGGATTTCGGATGGCACTTCCCGCTTCATTTCCAGCTATTAAGTACTTGGTATTTAGCATATTGAGGACGGGATGAGAGCCTACTTGGCCGTTGCTGCGCAGCTCCTGCAGCAAAGACCTGAATTCTGTGTCTAAACATCCTTCTATTACGTCGGCGTAGCGACGCATTTTAGCTCCGTGATAGCCGCCTACGGACCGGTGATAGGAGGTAGCGACTGCATCGTTCCAGGGACTACTGAGAAAACTCAATACCCGGTAATTTAAATCAGGATCTTGTAATATTTGTTGGTCTGCAGCTGTTGCTGCTGGCTTCAAGGTATTTCTGGAGATAAAATCTTCATTCTGAAGATAGCGCTTGTTCACTCCCCAAAGGTCTGCCAATACCATTACGCCCAATATGGCGTAGACCAGGTTACGGGCAACCTTATTTTTAACATGATAGAATAAAATAAGCCAAACCAACCCGGCAAAGATCAAGGATCTTATGGCATCGTTGCGCAAGATACTGGCTCGATCGGCCTTCAGCGCTTGGGCATACCAGGGGGGGACTTGAGAAAATAACTGTTCGTCATTTGCACCGCGGAAGCTTCCTATATTCGAATAAATAACAGCCAATACCAATATGGAACCAGTGATAATCCCGGCACGCACCAATTGGGTGCGAACTTTTGGATCAGAGGCATTTGCCATTAGCTTTTCCAAACCTAAAAAGCCTACTAATGGGATGCATACCAAGGCTATAACTATGGTAAACGAAACGGACCTGAACTTGTTATAACCTGGGAAATAATCAAACATTAGATTATTGAAAATCTCAAAATTGTTCCCCCAGGAAAGCAAGATGGAAAGTAAAATTGCAATGACCAGCCACAATCGATTCCTGCGATCAACTAGGGATAGACCCATTATGAAAAGAAACATAACAATGGCCCCGGCATATGCAGGACCTGCCACAAAGGGTTGATCACCCCAGTAAGTGGCCACTTGCTGCAGATATTGTCGAACCTGAACCGGTGCCTGTCCGTTAGCCCTCAAGGCTTCACCCAGGTTGCTGTCCGATGGTAATGTGTTTATGCTAGGCCCTCCAAAGAACTCCGGAATCATCAGGGTAAGAGGTTCCATAATACCATTACTCCAGCGAAACGCATATTCACGGTCCAATCCTTTGGAGGTAGCAGCTTCCTGCGTTAATTCCGGAGCACCCCGGGTGGAGTACTTGCCGTATTCGTAAACTGACCAGATTTTACCACTGTTGCACAACACCGCCAGTAAGGCGGCGACTACCAAGTAGCCCAGGGGTTTAAGCAAGCCACTCAGCTGCCCATACTTGAGGGCATAGAATAATTGTACAGCACCATAAATCAAAAGCAGGATCAGCAAATAATAGGTCATTTGCAAATGATTGGATCTCAATTCTAATGCCAGACCTAGTGCTACTAAAGCAAACCCCATAAGAAGCCTTTTATTGAATGCCAAATGCACACCTGCCAGCACTAAAGGCATGTAAGCAATGGCCCACATTTTCCACATATGACCTGCTTCTACACTAATTATGTTGAAACTCCCTAAACTAAAGCCCAAGGCGCCAATAATGGACAACCATGGGCGAACTTTAAAAACAAGCAGTAAAATATAGAAAGTCAGACAGCAAACCAGCATAACCCCTGCAGCGCTGGGTAACCAAAGAGATATTAAGTGCTGAACATGCAACATTAGATCGCCGCTCCACCTGGTATTGATAAGGTAGGCAGGCATGCCTCCGAATATTGAATTTGTCCACAGGGCCTCTTCACCGGTTTGATTTCGGTGTTCTATGATCTCCTGACTAGCCGCTATACCCTGTGAAATGTCATGCTGATCCAAGGATTTCCCGGAGAAGACCAAAGGACTGTAAAAAATTGTGCTTACCATCAGAAATACGATTATCGCAAATAAGTGGGGCAGCACATCGTCTTTGAAATTCATAAATGCTCGGTTGAAATGAGTAATGGGTTCCGGGAGGTATTTTGTTTTTAAAACTAATGATTTTGTTACACTTGGCCTTTAATTATAGGAATTTTCAGGATGCGGTCATCAGTGAAAATACATTTCAGGAAATTGCTGTTTAGGATCCTTACCAAACAGGTGTAGGTGCCAGAACCCTTTTAAAAATCCCCAACCATAGCCTGCCATTTGAACAGCAGTAGCAAAAACCCCTATTAGAGCTATGGGCAAGCTCTTTGTGGAATAGAGGGCATCGAACAGTATTAGCATCAAACCCAATACCAAGGGCCACCACATATACATCCGGTAAAACCCTGCTATAAACAGGATAAGGCTCAGGATCAAGCCCAGAGCGGGTAAGGCATATACCAGTTTACGGGAACGTGGATGAGATCTCATGAGGATGGTGCGGGCCAGGCCGAACTTATACACCTGAGTCCAGAATTTTTTAAAATCAATTCTTCGTTTGTGGTAGACAAAGGCTTCCGGAATCAGTCCGGTCTTAAATCCGGCATCTTGAATGCGGTAGCTCCAATCGGGGTCTTCACCGGGATGCAGGTTGGAAAATCCTCCAACTTTATCAAATACCGCACGGCGTATCCCCATGTTGAAGCTGCGGGGTTGGAAGTTGTCCAGCTGTCGTTTTCTACCTCGTATTCCACCGGTGGTCAGCATCGAGGTCATGGCGTAGTTTATGGCCTTTTGGGTTCTGCTAAAACTGGCATGCGCCTGATCGGGCCCTCCGAAGGCATCTAATCCTCGACTTTGCAGAGCGGTATGCAACTCTTCCAGGTAGTGTTCAGGCACGATACAATCTGAATCGAAAAAAATGAAAAAGTTGCCTTGAGCCTGGATCATCCCAAAGTTGCGGCTATCGCCGGGCCCGGTATTCTGCTTAAAGAAATAGTTGATATTCAGTCTCTCGCTATAGTCCTTTACTACTTGCTCACTATCCTGTGTGGATCCGTCTTCGATCAATACTACTTCGAAATCCTTAAATGTTTGTTGAGCAAGGCTGCCAAGCAGCTCTTCCACCTCTTGAGGCCGGTTATACACGGGTACAATAATGGAATACAGAGGTGTCAACTAGCGATGAATTTTAAGCGGTGAGATTATTCCAACAATATACTTCACTGCCATATTTTTCATTAATTTTACAGGCAAATAAACAAAATATGTTTGAAAACCTCAGTATAAAACTTGATAAGGCAGTCCGCAATCTTAAGGGCCAGGGACGCATTACAGAAATTAATGTGGCCAGCACCATCAAGGAGATCCGCAGAGCCCTGGTGGATGCTGATGTCAACTATAAAGTAGCCAAACAGGTTACCGATAATATAAGGGAACAGGCACTGGGGCAAGAAGTGCTGATTGCAGTATCGCCAGGACAGCTACTCACCAAAATTGTCAGCGAGGAGCTCACCCGCTTAATGGGTGGAACCAAGGAGGATATCAGTGTAAAAGGTGATCCCGCGGTGATATTGATATCTGGATTGCAAGGTTCAGGTAAGACCACTTTTAGTGGAAAACTGGCCAGTTATTTTAAGAAACAGGGCCGCCCGGTCCTATTGGCGGCTTGCGACGTATACCGTCCCGCAGCTATTGACCAGTTGAAAGTTCTAGGTGAGCAGATCGGGGTGGAAGTTTTTGCACAGCCCGACATGCAGGATCCCCTGCAGATTGCAGGCAATGCCCTGAAACATGCTAAGGATAATAATAAAAAGATCCTCATCGTGGATACAGCGGGACGTTTAGCCATTGATGAGGAAATGATGACTGAGATCTCGCAGCTTAAACGGCAGCTTGACCCTTCGGAGACCTTGTTTGTGGTAGACTCCATGACTGGACAGGATGCAGTCAACACCGCCAAAACCTTTAATGAGCGATTGGATTTCGATGGTGTGGTCCTCACAAAATTAGATGGTGATACCAGGGGTGGAGCTGCCCTATCCATCAGATCGGTGGTGGAAAAACCTATCAAATTTATCAGTACAGGTGAAAAGATGGACGCCATTGATATCTTTCACCCGGACCGAATGGCCCAGCGGATATTAGGGATGGGAGATGTGGTTTCTCTGGTGGAAAAGGCGCAGGAAGTATTTGATGAAGAGGAAGCTCAACGGTTACAGATAAAGATCCGCAAGAATCAGTTCAATTTTGATGATTTTCTTTCTCAACTGCAACAGATCAAGAAAATGGGTAACATCAAGGATTTGGTAGGGATGATCCCTG
>JAOTYN010000056.1 GCA_029861825.1 Cyclobacteriaceae bacterium | reverse complement strand
TAAGAGCCTATAGTTTGTTATTCAGTAGGTGGGGACCCTCTGAATCCGCTGTTTTGTCAAACCTGCCGGAATACCCCACAGGTGATCCAGCGCTGGACCGGGAGCTATGTGACCTCCTTTCTTATCTGGAGCACCCGGAAGTAGTGGCTAAAACGATCCCTTTGATGGAAGTTGCACAAGGCACCCTGGAGGCGGAGTTGATCGATCAGTCTACCTTGGAAAGAAGTGAGCAATATGGACCGGTGATCGCCGCAATGCGTGAAAACCGTCCCTTGGAACAAAGTATGGCTTATGCCTTATCGCTAACTCAGACGCGAGAAGGTTGGACCGATGATCTACGTGCTCGTTATTTTAAATGGTTTTACCAGTCTTTAGTAAAAAGCGGTGGGGAAAGCTATAAAGGATTCCTGGAAAAGATCCGCCTAAAAGCTTTGGACCAGGTCCCAGCGGAAGAACGCGGGGTGTTAGCTCAGTTATCCGGAGAAGTGCTGCTGGATCAACCCATTACCATCTCTGCACAGGTCGATCCTCCTAAAGGGCCTGGCCGTGTTTGGGAAGTAGGTGAGGCCAATACCCTAATCAGTGAACATCTGAAGAACCGGTCATTCACCCATGGCCAACAAATGTATCAAGCTTTGCTATGTGGCAGTTGTCACAGCATGCAGGGTCAAGGCGGCAATGTGGGTCCCGATCTGACCCAGACCGGTACCCGATTCTCTGCCTGGGACATGTTGCAATCCTTGCAAACACCCAGTCTGGCCATTTCCGATCAGTATGCCGGTACCCTATTTACCCTAAAAGACGGATCCACCTTAGTGGGCAGGACGCTACACACTACCGATGATAGTCTGTTTGTCAACAGCAATCCATATCAGCCCACCACCACCCTAGCCCTAGCCAAATCGCAAGTGGCCAGTCAGCAGAACTCACCGGTCTCTCTGATGCCTGCAGGCCTGATCAATTCGCTGAATGAAGAGGAACTCTTGGACCTAATGGCTTATTTGAAATCCGGGGGTAATCCCCACCATGAAGTATTTGATTAGAGACTACTACCCAAAAATGCTTAGTCCCTGAGACGACCGTTAAATACGCTTACCTTGGAGTTGAAGGGATTACCTGAGGTACGCCTCAAACTGACCACCTGCCCAGTGTGCCATATAGCATCGGCGATCGGTCCGTTGATCATATTCCAGAAAGGGTATTCCGATTGTCCGTCATCCCGCTTAAAAATTACCTGGTATTTTTCCATGTCGTTAGGCTGACCGGCCTTTAGCAACTCACTGGCCTTTTGGATATTGGTTAAGGTTGCAGTCCTCTTTTCTTCATAGCTCATGGGGGTTCGGTCTCTGCGGACATTGGGAATACTTTGGATAGCGTTTACCATGGTAAGGGTCAATCCGTAAATGTGATCCATGGTTTCTTCGATACTTCTTGATTCCTCGGTTGGGCGGAATTTTAGGTCTTCGTCCCTTAAGCCTTCGGTAGCCCAGTAGTAACGAAACCCCAAACCGTCTACCAGGCGGCCCATAACGTTACCTGCACTGTAATCTGCGGGATAATCTGGAATTTGGTGGTATGGTGGGGTTTGATCCTGGGAGTAGGCTGAAGAAGTCATTACAATACTGATTAATAGGATTATGTGTTTCATGTTCATTTCATTTGAGCTTAAGATAGCACAATCGACATAACATTCCCCCAGGAATTGTGGTCCAAATTACCTGCATACACCGTTTTTTTATTATAAATTAAGTGGCTTGATCATTGATCCATGCGATTCCCGGGGTAATTCTTATAAAAACTATCATGACTAGAATATTTCATCACCTAGCCTTCCTGCTTATTTTTCAAATGTGCACATTAATCTGCTGGGCACAATCCGACCCTAACGCCTCATTCCAAGAAATAAGCTTTCATACTCAGGACAGCGTATTGGTCTACGGCGACCTTCATCACCTGCACAAAGATAGGCCGGTAATCTTATTGTTCCACCAGGCAGGAGCTAATGGACGCGCCGAATATGAAGAGGTAATTCCTATCCTTACGGAAAAAGAATTTAATGTTCTGGCGATTGATCAGCGATCAGGGGGTCAACGATTCGGAGGATACAACCGCACAGTAGCCCTTATCACCAACAACAACTATAGTTACTGTGAAGCATATCCCGATTTGGTAGGTGCCTTAGATTTTCTAGTTGAATCCGGTTACACAGGTCACAAAATCCTGTGGGGAAGCAGTTACAGCGCAGCATTAGTGGTGCGTTTAGCCCATGCCCAACCCGATGATATTGCAGGGGTTTTAGCCTTCTCCCCCGCATCTGGCGGGCCCATGCAAGCTTGTAAGGCCGACGACTTATTTGAAACGCTGGAGGTTCCGCTGCTACTGATGCGTCCGGCTCGGGAAATGGAAGTAGAGTCCGTAGCCAATCAATATCAGCTGGCCCTGCAACACGGACATCAAACCTTCGTGGTGGAAAACGGTGTCCATGGCTCCTCCATGATGGTAGGATCCCGGGTATCGGATGATCCTGCCCAGCAGTGGGGCATAGTGATGACCTTTATTGAACGATGCCTGAAGATGCCTAAGTGACGTCAATCACCAAACCACCAACCTGAAAGCATTTAACTCTAGCCGTTCTCATGATCAATCGCACTTTACGGCTTTATCGGGATGCCTATTCCAACCACCCCGGGGAGATCTGGATCCTAACCATTGTGACCCTGATCAACCGTATGGGTACCATGGTATTACCCTTTTTGGCGGTTTATCTAAAAACGGTCATGGGGTTTTCATTGCAGGAGGCTGGGATATTGGCCAGCGCCTTCGGCTTTGGATCTTTGGGAGGAGCGGTACTGGGAGGATGGCTGACCGATCGCTCCGGTCCCCGGCTAGTGATACTCCTAAGTCTCTCTTTAGGTGGGCTGTGTTTTATAGGCTTGCAATTGGCCCACAGCTTCCATGAGCTTTTTGGGATGATATTCTTGGCAGCCCTGTTCGGTGAAGCCTACCGACCAGCCATGAACACAGCGGCTGCCAATTTTGTAAGAAAATCAGAAACCGGCCGTACCATGGCCCTACTGCGCATGGCCATAAACATTGGGATGGCCCTGGCTCCGGCCATCGGCGGAATGGTAGCTGTATATTTGGGCTACAAATGGTTGTTCTGGATCGACGGCAGCACCTGTATAGTAGCGGCGGTCTTCTTTTACTATCAATCCCGGCATTGGAAAGGGCTGGCTAGTGAGAAAAGCGCCGCCAAACCGGACCAGGTCTTGCCACCATGGCGCAATTATTCTTTTCTCCATTTCCTATTGGGCACTTTCCTGATTTGCTTCGTTTTTATGCAATGGCTGCATACCGTACCTGTATTTATCAAAAGTGAATGGGGATTTGACGAACGATATATTGGCATTTTTTACGCGCTGTCCAGTTTTATAGTTACAGTCCTGGAAATGCCCCTGGTACATTCGGTGGAACAAAAACACAAAGTCCGTATCGCGGTATATATAGGTATCGTGCTGATCACCGTATCGTATCTTAACTTTTTACTGCCAAAAGCTTTAATAGTGTGTTTTGTAGCAGTGGTCATTTGGACCATGGGAGAGATATTGTTCCTGCCATTTAACAACTCTATGGCATTGAACATGAGTCCGCTCGCCCGTAGAGGGCAATATATGTCAGGGTACTTTATGACCTGGTCATTAGCCAATATTTGCGGCCCCTTACTGGGTTTTACCTTGATAGAGACCTATGGTTGGAGTTTTTTCTGGATTTTGCTGCTGGTAATGGGTGGAGGCGGTCTCTTTATCCAGATGAACCTTTTCAAAAATTCTTCTGTGCTTGATCAATAGATCTTCACATATTTGTGGAAGTTCAACATCATAGCCATGTCCCGTATATTTATTTGCCTGACCCTTTTATTGAGTCTAAGTAAGGGTTCTTCCCAACACCATCCACCGCCTATGAAGATCGGTGTAGTAGGTTTGGTCCATACTCATGTGCACTGGATCTTAAATCGTGTAGCCGATGGCGACTTTGAACTAGCGGGGATCGCGGAGTCGAACCGCGAATTAGCGAAGCGCTATTTGAAGCAATACAATCTGCCCATGAGTCTGGTGTATCCTACCATTGAGGAAATGGTTGATCAAACCAAACCGCAGGCCGTAACAGCTTTCAACACTATTCGGGATCATCTTAAAGTAGTAGAGATCTGCGCTCCCAGAGGTATTCATGTGATGGTCGAAAAGCCCTTGGCGGTTAACCTGGATCATGCCCGGAAAATGGTAGAGCTGGCACGGCAGTACGATATTCATTTGCTCACTAATTTTGAAACCACCTGGTACGGGAGTAATCATCATACCTTAAAGCTCCTCCAGGAGGAAGCCGAAACCTTCGGCCCCATTAGAAAAATGGTGGTGCACGACGGTCACCCCGGACCCCAAGAGATTGGCGTTGATGCTGAATTCTTGGAGTGGCTCACCGATCCTTACTGGAACGGCGCCGGAGCATTAACTGATTTCGGATGTTATGGCGCTAATCTTTCAACCTGGTTGCATCAGGGAACTAAACCCCTGAAAGTTTTTGCGGTAACCCAACAAATTAAACCGAAGATATATCCTAAAGTCGATGATGAAGCCACCATCATACTTACCTATCCTGAGTCCCAAACCATCATACAGGCCAGTTGGAATTGGAACTACAACCGCAAGGATATGGAAGTATACACCAAAAACGGTTATCTCCACAGTCTTAATAGCCGGGATATGAGCATTATGCGTAATGAAAAAGAAGGAGCTTTGGGGTTGGAAGCCCCAGCACTCCATCATCCGCGGCACGATCCGTTTGCTTATCTTATGGCAGTGATCAGAGGCGATATCAAGCCGCTGCCATCCGACCTTAGTAGTCTGGAAAATAACCTAACAGTTATGGAAATACTGGAAGCCGCTAAGATCTCCGCCAAGGAAGGCAGGGTTGTAGAACTCAGCGAACTGGATTGAATTTTTGACCTGTAATCAATTCCAGATTTTGGTGCATCCTTTGAGCCTTAGCCCAACGTTTCTCAATTAGATTCTGAGTCTCACCAGGGTCTGTTTCCAAATTGTACAATGCTCCTCCTAGGGAGTCGATCACTGCGGGGCTGGTAAATCCACCGGAGCCGAGTTGTGGTGAATACTTCCAGTTCCCCTGTCGAATGGCAAAGCTGCCGTTAAGCGAATGCTGGATCATGACATTTCGGATGGGTTCCTCCGTCAAATGCAAATAGACATCTGCCATATCGTAGCTGTCCTCAGCCACCCCCGGAGGGAGTTCTGTCCACGTAATTCCTGCCATGGTGGCAAAAAAGTCCGTGGTGCTGATCAGCAACGGACATACACTTCCCGACGGTATTTGCCCCGGCCAACGCACTATATAAGGAATTCGATGTCCGCCCTCATAAATATCCGCTTTTTGACCCCGGAAATGATAATTAGGTCGATGCTCATACAGTTCCTTATCTCCCATAGTCCAGTGAGCTCCGTTGTCGGAGGTTAGCAATACCAAGGTGTTTTCCTCGATCTGCATCTGATCAAGGGCATTTAAAATATCTCCAACTACTTTATCCACATGAGTGACGAAATCGCCGTATAAGCCGGCCTCCGATGATCCCCGGTATTGTGAGGCAGGGACCCAGGGTGCGTGAGGTGCCGTTAATGGGAAGTACAGAAAAAACGGGTCCTCTTGCTTCCCGTAGTCATGGATAAAAGTTACCGCTTTCTCAGAAAGATCATCCAGTACCTTTTCAACCTGCAAACCGGGACTGATCTCGCCTGCTCTCCAAAACACTCCACGGCCATCCTTATTTTCACTTTTACCTTCAGTATAGGTAGTAGGGAGCTCTGCCACGGTATCATTTACCAAGTATACATAGGGCGTCATGTCCAATGATGAAGGGAAAATAAAAGAGTAATCAAACCCCAGAGTGGAGGGGCCACCTTCAACCGGCTTGGAGAAATCCACATTGCTGCCTCTTTGCGCATCAAATAGATATTCCCAATCGTATTGCACTATGGGGCTGTCGGCTAACATGGGCTGCCAGCCCAATCCCAAGTGCCACTTTCCCACAACTCCGGTATGATACCCATTTCCCCTGAGGAAAGATGCAACCGTCATCCTTTCAGGTTCAATAAGGGGTGGGGAATAACCCCACAACACTCCACTTTGGAGGGAGCTTCTCCAGGCATAACGGCCCGTAAGAATGCCGTATCGAGTGGGCGTACAAACCGCCGAACTGGAATGGGCGTCCGTGAAATAGGTGCCTTCCCGTACCAGTCGGTCCATATTAGGAGTCTCAATTCCAGAGGCTTCATTGATGGCTTTTATATCTCCGTAACCCAGATCGTCGGCCAGAATATAAATTATGTTTGGTTTAGGGACTCGATACTGCTGATCTTGGGAGCTTTGAAGACAACTGCTCAAAGGAACGATAAATAATAACAATTTGAAGACTGGGCATTGCGTCATCTTACACTTTCAAATTTATGGTAATTAAAATACGTTATTTATCTTTCATACTTGATCTAATTATTGTCAATTTAGCAAGCGGATTGAACTAATCCCTGAAATCATGATAGACTGGCAAGTATATGATTTCCTGGAGTACGATTATACCAGCCCCAGGTATTTTTTAATCATTAATCTGTGTTTGTTCAGTATTTTGATGGCCAGATACTTTCTGTTTTCGTGGGTTTACCATTGGTTCTTCAAAAAAAGAGAACCTGCCAAAGCTCAGCGGCTATTAGTAAAGGGCGGGTTGAACAGAATCCAAACCCTTAAAGAAATAAAATGGTCTTTTATCGCCTCACTGATCTTCTCGGTCTTTACAGTGCTGATCATTATCGGCTGGCAAAATGGCATCATCAAGATCTATCAGGATCTTCATGACTACCCGCTTTGGATGCTTCCTCTAAGTTTGGTGTCTATCCTCCTGCTACAGGAAACCTATTATTATTGGCTTCATCGTTGGATGCACAAGCCGAAAGTATACCGATTGATCCATAAGACCCATCACGATAGTATTCATACCTCGGCTTTTACCTCATTTTCGTTTCACCCTGTAGAATCGTTATTACAGGCTCTTTATTTGCCGGTGGTGCTTACGATCGTACCCACTTATTTTTACCTCGTTCTTTTCCTATTGATCATTATGACGGTGGCTGCAACCATCAATCATGCGGGAGTGGAGGTCTATCCATCCGGACGATTGGGAAAATGGATGGGCAACTGGCTGGTGGGTTCCACACATCATCACATTCACCATACCAAATTCCGCTACAATTTCGGGCTGTATTTTACATTCTGGGACAGGTGGATGAAAACTGAAAATGAGGACTTCAAGGAAAACTACCAGGAGATTATAAAATAATATTGAAGGTGAATTCCATAGAACAGCATTAAAATGGGAAATGTGGCATTGGTGGAGGGCAGCTCCCGTAGTAATGGCGATACCCGTCGCTTGACCGATCATCTTTTACAGAATCAAACACAGTGGGTAAGGTTTGACCTTAACCAGTTCAATATTGAACACTACGATTATTCCTACCAGAATCGCCATGATGATTTTCTACAACTCGCACAACAATTACTTACCTTTCCCAAAATATTGCTGGTATCCCCGGTTTATTGGTACGCTGTCAGTGGTCGCATGAAAGTATTTATGGATCGCATATCAGACCTTCTAGACCATCCAAACAAAGACCTGGGGCGACAGTTTCGAGGGAAGGTGATGGGAAGTTTGAGTTGTAGCAGAGATCCTAACTTAGTACCGGGATTTGAGATGCCCCTGAGGGAAACTGCACAATATTTAGGTATGGATTATGTAGGTCATTTTCATGCCTGGGTGGTTGAAAATAGTATCCCGGCAGCTGCCGCCGAACAATTGAACCGGTTAGTGGAAAACTTGAGTTGAATTCCCGCTGGCTTCTTCATTGAAATGTGTTAACCAGAGAATGACAATGCGAATATGGCCATAAAAATAATTGCCTTTGATGCCGACGACACGCTTTGGCACAATGAATCCTATTTTCAGGAAGCCGAAAATCGTTTCAAGGATCTCCTAGAAGATTATTTACCCCAACATACCGTAGGTCGCGAGTTGTTAAGAACGGAAATGGATAATTTACCCTGGTATGGATATGGCGTCAAAGCGTTCATTCTTTCCATGATCGAGACCGCAATCAGGATCACTGACGGTAATCTAAAGTCGCGTGATATTGAGACCATCATCGGATTTGGCAAAGAACTGCTGGCCAAGCCGGTGGTCATGCTGGATGGTGTAGAAAAAGTATTGGCTAACCTGGCCCAAAAATATCGTTTGGTATTGGCTACTAAAGGAGACCTGCTGGATCAGGAAAGAAAACTCTATAAATCGTCATTAGCTGGCTACTTTCATCATATTGAGATCATGTCTGAAAAGAGAGAAGCGGATTTTCAAAAATTGATCCGGCACCTGGACGTAGCTCCCGCAGAGTTTGCCATGATTGGCAATTCACTTAAATCAGACGTTATGCCGGTCTTGCAGCTGGGGGGTCATGCCTATCATATCCCCTATCATGTGACCTGGGACTTGGAGAAAGTGGATCATCATATCGAACACGAGAATTTCCGTCAAGTTGAAAAGATCAGCCAGCTATTGGAATATCTATAGATTATAAAATCACCACTTCGTCTATATAGACTCTGCTTGACTCGCCGGCCCGATGATGTCCTGCAGGTATTGGATCCACCGAACGGGCCTTTAGCTTAAGTGAGCGTACCTTCACCGCATCGAATTGAAGGGTCGCCTTCACTTTATTTCTGCCCTGGGTATGGCTTCTTGGCAGGTCTTGTGATTCACTTAACAATTGATATTCTTCCCCATCCGACGAGCCCCAAACCTGAAAGTGTTCCGGAACATAGATCCCAGAAATGGTCATACGCAAGCTAGTGATTTGCACTTTTTCTACCCTTTGCAGATCGGGAAAATGAAAATCAACCTCCACATCACCACCGAATCCTTGCCAATTGTCACTGGTAACCGTAAAAGCCCCATAGTTATAGTCCACTAATGAGCGTTGGCCGGCGGCATCCTTATAATCAAGATAGGAAGTATGGTATTGAGGCGTGGACTTTGCGCCTAAATGAATGGGGAACATAAGGTGAGAGGTTTGGCCCGCCGCTGTTTGATTGCGGAATGCCCTGGCTTTGATTTCCACTCCTTGGTCTACCTGAAAGGGCCCGGTGTACAGCAAAGAAGAGGTATCCGGTTCACTGCCGTCAAGAGTGTAAAAATATTGAAGGCCATTCACTTCGGTAGATAACGTGAAGGTTATTCCTTCAGAACTTCCTTGGTGCTGGATGTCAACATTGTAAGCGCTGGTGGCATACCTGATGTTTAGGGTATCCAGATACACCAACCTATGGTCCAGCCGCTGAGTAAAGTCGTCCCAATCCTGATGCTCTTCCGAAGTCCAGGCGTTCTCAGCCACTGCGTATAACCGGGGATAGGTCATGTAGGTAAGTTTACCCCAATCGGTGATTGACTCCGTCCATAAGTTGGCCTGGGTGCCCAGTATGTGGGGTAACTGAGCGCTATCTAGTAGTGAAGGGATAATTTTGTATTCATAGGCGTCTTTAAGGAACATATGGGAATATCCCAGATTGGGTTCTAGATCGTCAGGACCTTGTTTTAAATCCAAATAGCAGTACTTGCTAGGGGTCATGATCACATCATGGCCGGCCTGCGCAGCTTTAATACCTCCCTGCTCACCTCTCCAGGACATTACGGTAGCGTTTGGAGCCAACCCCCCTTCCAGTATCTCATCCCAACCGATCATGCTGCGTCCGGCTTTGTTGATGATCTTTTCAACCCTTCTTATGAAATAACTTTGCAATTCCTTCTCGTTTTTTAGTCCCTCCTGCCGCATGCGCGCTTGGGCATGCGGATCCAGCTTCCATTGTTCTTTGTTGCACTCATCGCCGCCAACATGGATAAATTCAAATGGGAATAAGTCCATGATCTCCGACAAGACCTCTTCCACAAATTTAAAAGTCTCTTCCTTCCCTGGGTTGTAGGTGTTGTTTTTGAACACACCACCGGTGGCCACATAGGGTGCTGCATTAACACAGCCTATCTCAGGGTAGGCGGCAATAGTGGCTTGAGCATGACCCGGCATGTCGATCTCTGGAATAATTTCGATGAACCGATCTTTAGCGTAAGCCACAATCTCCCGAATATCCTCTTGAGTATAGAATCCACCATAGGAAGCTTTATCGCCAGGCTGCTGGGTAGGCCGTCCCCACCAGTCCGAGATATTTTCGTCATAGTTAATGTAATCCACCCTCCAGGCTCCCACGTCAGTCAATTTTGGATATCCTTTTATTTCTACCCGCCATCCTTGGTCGTCTGCTAAATGCCAGTGAAAACGGTTGAGTTTTAACTCCGCCATCATATCCAGTACTTGCATGACCTGGTGCTTATCAAAAAAGTGACGAGACACGTCCAGCATATAGCCTCTCCAGGAAAATGCCGGGGCGTCACTAATATGCAAGGCAGGCAAGGCCCAGGATTGCTGAGCAGCCGGATCTGGCCCATAGAAGGCCGGAGGCAGCAATTGTTTGAGAGTCTCAAAAGCATAAAAGAATCCGGCATCCCCGGATGCTGAAATCACCACTGACTGAGGGTTGATTTCCAACTGGTAGCCTTCATCTGGAATACTATCTACAGTTTTCAGATGAATAGGAGCCTGTGAAGTTTTGGATACCGGTGGACTCCAGGTCCCTGCCTCAAGGAATAACTCAGCAAATCGGGAAGCAATATGTTCCTGTTGCTGATTTTCCACTCCTATAACAGTGGAGCGGTCTATTAAAAAGATCCCGGAATCCAGGGCCAGGGTATGGGGTTTGGGAATCAAGCTGATTTCAGCCGCAGGGGGGAGGTTTTGATGCTGATTTTGACATGCACTTAAGCCGGTAAAGACCAATAGTAGGCAATATGGTGCTAATGATCTCAAGGATTATTCCGGGTCTGTAACTTGAGATAGGCCAAAATGTCCCGTATCTCTTTTTTGCTAAGTATAGCCCCCATAGGAGGCATGCTGGAAGGAACGCTCCTTCTATTGACAATATCGGACTTCAACAATGAAATGGCCCCGTTGTTACCTGTTTTTAGTTTCAGGGAATCGGCACTCTCACCCATAACCACCCCGGTTAAAGTCTGTTGGTTTTCCAGTTGCAAAGTTACCACTTCGTAACCACCGGCATAACTGGCGCTTGGTGCCACCAGTGAGATTAGCAATTCTTGGGCGGTCAATCTATCCGCTACCCCCGACAATCCAGGACCTGCAGTACCACCCAATTCAAATACAGTATGACAACGCACACATTGGGCCGCCTCATGTTCATAGAATAGTTCACTGCCTTTTTTCCAATCGCCGCCCTCCAGGGTTTCAAGAAAGGGGCTGATGGGATCGTCCTGAGCTTTGGATTCCTGATAGGCTTGCAGTTTGGTGGTTAGTTCCTCGCTGGCTATGGATTCTGCAGCAGTAACAACATCCAAATGAATTTCCGGGGCCATCCGGCCAGCCATTAGTTGATCCAAACTACGCTCTACTGCGCCAGCAGCCAAAGGTCCTTTTATATTGCCAAGTGATGATAGGGCAGCCTGTTGTTCTCTGTAGGTTCCCTCTTGTACCACTTTTTCCAGCAAATTAACCGCCTGCGATGACTCAATATTTGAATCCGGCAGTATGGTTAGGGCTGTTGCTCGAACCATTTGGTCCCGGTCTGAAAAGGCCATCTGCAACGCTTGAGGCAATGCCTTCGCCCGCATATCGTAAAGTGCCTGTAAACTAGCCGCTCTTACCCCGGCACTGGAGTGATCTGCTAACAGCTCCAAAAGGTCTTGTTGTACCGTGGAAATACTCATTTTTCCAGCAGCATTTGAGGCGGCATAGGCTACGGAATCTTGAGATGAAGCTAATAATTGGGGGATAATGTTCTCCAGTAATTGTCGGGCATGAGCGTCATCCCTTTCAATTTCTCCCCTATAGCGGCCATCCACCCGATCAAATACCGATGGCTTACCCCAACCACTCAAAGCCGCTATAGCCTCCGCTCTCATGTCCGATGGAGCCTGCTCACTTTGGATAAAGCGGATCAGATTTTCAACATTTTTTTCTTCCCCTACCCGCAAATTAGCATTTATAGCCCTGCGTAGTAAGGCCTCATGGCGGAAACGAGGGTTGGTAAGTGTTTCTGCCAATGCAGGAAGTGCTTCCTCAATAGAATAATCATCATTAATAGCGCGGGCGGCTTCTAAAACAATATATTCGTTATCGTCTGCCAAAAACGCGCTAACCTTGGCGCTTGACATACGCCTTAAAGCAACCACTGCCACCGTACGCAACGCGCTGGAAGGATGGTCTTTTAGAGCGGCCATAGCGTTAGCATCGCCAATTCTTCCCAGGGCTGCCATACCCGCATGTCTCAGCCAAAGATCCTGGTCATCATTCTTTTCCAACATGTCCAGAATAGGGGCCACGGAAGGTTCGTACCCTATCCTTCCTAGGGCCTCACAGGCATGTAATTGTACCCTTAAGGATGGATGAGACAATAATGGAATCAAGGCATCGGCTCCCTTCTGGAATCGGACATCTCCCAACATCTTGGCCGCCTGAGTAACTATCTCGGGATCTCCATCATCCAACAAGGATAGCAGCTTCTCCACATACTTGGGCTTACCTGCGCGGGCCATTTGAGCCATGCCCCATATCCCATGAATACGGGCCAATTGATCGCCCGGTACCTGAGCAGTTCTCAGAAATATGTTAAATCCCTTAGAACCCCGGGTAGCCAGCTCGAACTGAGCCTTTTGCCGGACACGCATGTCTTGATGATGCAAGTATCCTTCCAACTGATCCACCGTACTGTTTTTAAAGTCCGACTGGATCAGGGCTTTGGTGCTTTCCCTAAGCTCATGGTCGGCTCCATGGGTAACGTCCAGCTTCCAGATGCGTCCTTTTTCGTTGGTACTCCATCCATCAATCCAGTCGGCAAAGTACAAAGCTCCTTCCGGACCAAAATCCAATCCAGTAGGCAGCACTCCTTTCACCAACTGATGGGTTTTGTCCAATTGAAATGAAGCACCCCAAGGCTTTAAGGTAAAACCATGCAAGGGACTTATGGCCGGTGTTCCGCGGAACTCCGCCACAAAAAAATGGTCGTACCATTGCTCACTCAAAGCCGTTCCTGGATTGTATACTAAACCCGTGGGTCCGTTGACATAATTGGTAATGGGGGGTAAGATATAAGCCGCCTGGCCTTCCCAGTGGGGCACGTGTAATTTCTCCTCCATCCAAACCTTGTAATCGTTGTTTTCGGGATCTGTGTACTTGCCAAACTGCCAATTAATTCGCCAACCGGTTTCGGAACCATTTATAAGGTAGACCAATCGTTCGCGTTC
>JAOTYN010000433.1 GCA_029861825.1 Cyclobacteriaceae bacterium | reverse complement strand
TTCAGAAGGCTATTAAGGATTAAAGTTTAAAAGCCTTGCCCCCACTTTTAACCTACGTGGATCTTTTCACTGCTCGCAGAAAGCTGAGGTCCTAACATAACCTACTCCTTATCAAATAATTAGCAACTTTTTTACCAGATACAGGTAACCAATTCTGTCTTGGTGCAATCAATGCCTACACCACCAATACCAAGATCATGAATTTAACCACAACACACGGAAATTTGCCGGATTTAAACGGCTTGGGCAGAGCTTTAACGCTATTGCTGTTGGTTCTAACAATCCTCAACACTCATGTTGAGGGCAATAATGGAAACCCTAGAAAACTGCGCAAAGGCAAGAAAATGAAAATTACCCGAAACTCAGGCTCCTACCGGGGAGCAAATTTGCAATACTTGGAGATCACCGGAGGCTATGGGGTTTGGATACGATCTGCTCAAACTGGCTTTACGTCCTCCGATACTCCCCTGTTTGGTTCTATTGAATATGGCAACACCTTGAGCCCTTTAAGCTTCGGGATGGGGGCTAGTATCGGAAATCGATCAGTTAGGGACAGTATTGCCATTGACCCCCAGTATGCATACGTGTTTGCCAAACTCCGTTTTTCGGATCTCGTTCCCAATTTACCTAGCGGGCTGGAGCTTTATGGCCTGGTGGGCGCTAACGCCTGGAGATCAAATCTAGACAACTTTGCCACGGAAACTACAGAATTCAGTATCCCTGGAGGTCAGAAGGACCAGGGTGTGGGAATGATACTGGGAGCTGGAGTGCAATACCGATATAAGGGAATTGGACTCGGGGCTCAATTCCAATGGTTTACCGGCAAAGGCATCTATCTGCTAAACAATGAAACGGAAGTGGGTGTACTAACGGGATCCAAGCAGGTCAATGTAGTCCTTAGCTATCGATTGGTTTGGGGACACAAGAAAATCAATTGTCCCATATACAGTAAATAAATAGGAAACTAACAAAAGTTTATAATCATGAAATCATTTAGTCCAAATCTTAAATCTATAAGCAAGTTCTGGTTTCTTTCCATGTTGGGCGGCACATTAGTGTGTACTTCCTGCGAAGAAGATCCCAATTTTGCTAAAGAGATCAACGCCAGCAGCATTGATGACTTGATCTCTCAAGTTGGGACCTTTGATCCGCCGCCTGCAGCCAGTTTAGTGGAATTATCTTCCACCACCGATTCTACCACTACCGACTCCAACGGCACTACATTTAATTGTTCCGCCAAAGAATATCAGCTCAATTCCGTGTTTGAAACCTTGACCTTGTCAGCTTTTGATGATCGCGCGGCTACCAACACTGCTTCACTGTACCCGGGATCACTGGTTCAGCTACAAGATTTCATTTATACCGATGAACTAAACGGCATTGGCACCTTTGAACGTCAGCCTATTGAGGTTTCCAGTACTCTGGGCGACATCAGATTGGTTGAGAATCCTGCGCAAAGGGGGAACGTCGACAAGCAGATTAAAGATATGGAAAGCCTTCATGACGATTTCGCGGCCAATGTAAAGTTTGAGACCACAGAATCTTACTCCATGGAACAATCCATGTTACAATTAGGTATCAATGGCAGCTATTTAGGCAACTCTGTCAAGTCCAAGCTTAAAGTGGAATCCACTGTGGAGAAGAAAAATATATTCATCAAATTCTTACAGGTGTATCATACGGTGTCCATAGCCAATCCAGTACGACCATCGGAATTTTTCGGGCCTTCGGTAACTGTTGAAAGTCTGCAAAACATCACCGATCCCAGTAATCCCATTGGTTTTATTTCTGAGGTGGCCTACGGCCGGGTTTTGGTGGGCAAATTCACCTATTCGGGAAGTAAATATTCTACGGCAGCAGAATTGGACATAGAGATTCGCAAAGGTCTAGGTAAAATTGAGGCCGGTGTGGACTATGAGAACAGCAGTGATTTTAGCAATTCTACTTTTGAAGTAGCCATTCTGGGAGGTAGTGCTAATGAAGCTAGTCAAGTAAGCGGCAATGGCATGGAGGCAGTTCAGGCTGCCTACAATTTCATTAAAAACGGCGGATCCGACCCTTCTTTGGGAGTTCCTATCCAGTATAAAATAAAATACCTGGCAGATAATAGTACGGTTGCCAGTGGAGGCGTAGCACGGTACGAAATTCCGGATTGTGACTTCGTAGCAACCAGCGTAGACATTAGAAATGTGCGGCTAGTAGGTTTAGATCCTCCCGGCGACCCCATTGCTACACCTAGCCCTGATCCCTACTTCCAGCTGAAAGTGGGAAATACCACCCTGCTAACTTCCGCCACCATTTCCCATGTGGATCCCGATGAAGATCTGCCCGTAACCTGGGATATCACCTCAAAAGGAATCAATCGCCCCGTTAACAGCACTTTGCATGTCCATTTCTGGGATGACGATGGGGGTACTTCCGGTGACGATGATATCGGAGGGATCAACTTCACATTCTCGAGTTATCCCGATTACCGATCCACAATTCGCAAGCAAGTAGGAGAGCTGATCATCGAACTGGATGTGACCTGGAAATAATATTGAAAACCGGTGTTTGTGGTGGCTTGCCAAAGGTAGGATCAACGATCTTACCTGCGGCAAGCTTGCCGTTTACAGGCCTGATAAAAATTTCAAAATTCAGGGTAACCATTCCGGTACTCCTGCAATAAACCCACGACTCTTAACCATAAACATAAGATCATGAAAACTCTTAAATTCTTTACCTTGATATTGTTTCCTGCTATAGTTCTTAGCTGTGAAAGCTCCAGCGATGAACCAGGGCCTCCTCCACCAGCAGCTGATAAATGCAACACCGTTTCAGTACCCGACCTTGCCATGTGCTTTTCATTTAACGGTACTGCCAATGAACGGATCAATGACGACCAGGCCACGGTTAACGGACCTACATTGACTACTGATCGTATGGGCAATGCCGACGCTGCTTATCTGTTCGACGGGGTTGATGATTATATAAGCTTGCCCAATCCCTCTTATCAACTGAACGGCAGTTTTACACTTTCGGCCTGGATGTTCATCGATGAGAATACCACTCTCACCAGTAATGTACGTTTATTAGATACCCGTAATTCTACTTTCACTCCCAATAACTCACTTAACATATATTACAGACCGAACTTTAGTCAATTGGTGATAGCCGGAATAGGGGTCAGCAGGTTCACATTGGATCCCAACGACCTTGACCAGGGCAACTGGTTCAATCTGACGGTAATTTACGATGCCCTGGAATCAGAGGAAAAAGTAGAAGTATACCTGAATGGGCTTCAGTTGAATATGACCTTTGATGGATTCAACGGTCACACCTATGCTAATGAAGACATCATTATAGGTGCTCGTGCTGACCTGGTGGAAGTATTTAACGGGAAAATTGATGATATCCTGTTATTCGACCGTGCCTTTGAAGAAAGCGAACTAGTACAATTGCTTGCCATCTAACAAATTAAAGCCGGAAAGGTATGGCGCCCTGCTCTCCTTTCCGGTCACTACCTCTAAACCTAAATCCACTACGCCATGAAATCCACAAAACACATTCCTGCTACAGATTCCGATTTTATTTCCAGATCCATAATGTACATCATTGGAGCCATAGTGATCCTAGACCTACTGGTATTGTTAATCTTTTAAA
>JAOTYN010000432.1 GCA_029861825.1 Cyclobacteriaceae bacterium | reverse complement strand
AAAGGGGACAACTGCGCACCATAATGGAAGTACTTTACCGGGAGAAAGAAGGGAGTTTGGAATCCAACTATGAGTTGTTGTACAGGACCATACAAAAAACCATCAGCGTTAGAAGCTTACTTTTTTTGTTCAGTAATTTTGAAAATATTTACGCGCTGCAACGGGTGTTGCCGATTCTTCGTAAGATCAGCAAACAGCACCTTTTGGTGTTTATTACCTTTGAAAACACCGAGATAATGGATTACAGTGGGCAACCGGCCCAGGATCTGGAAAGGGTGTATTTTAAAAGTATCGCTCAGAAATTTATTTCAGACAAGAATCAGATCATTCAACTGCTGAAGCAGTATAAGATACAGACTGTAAAATCCCGCCCGGAGGAGCTATCTCTAAATACAGTCAACAAGTATTTGGAGCTTAAAGCCCGGGGATTGATCTGAGTATTATTCCTTTACTACAATGGTTTTCCCTATTTTGTCACCAAGTCTTTTGCGCTCGTCCCCCAGAAGAATAAAGATGGCATCCACTAGTGAGACGACCGGTATTACCGCCGGAATATTGCGTATAAGGGAAGTGGCATAGTCGTTGGTGAGCGGAGCCCCGGAGTCCTCCTTTACTGCCCGGGTTTTCATCACCTTCTTACCGATACTCTGACCGTCCAAAAATGGCAAGGCATCCCTTACCAGAAAATAGATGGCGCCTATTCCATAGCTTATGCCCCAGCCAATAAACATGTCCAAAACATAGTAAAACACCATACATACCAGCCAATCGATCAAAACACCAAGGAATCGATCTCCTAGGCCGGCTTTGGTAGAAATACCTTCAGGTTGAGTAATTTGTTCTTCCATGACAGAAAAAAAGCTTGATGTTCAGGAATATAGAAATAAATCCCGTAATCCTCAACTGGTCAAATTAATTTTGCATGGGTGCTGATCCATCTTTCCGGAACCTCTCCGCTGTTGGCAGCTTGATAATCCACGTAGCTGCAGGGTACGATGCAATTTCGTGCGTACTTCTCCTTGCCTTGAGGATAATTAACTTCCATCCACCATTTTTCACTGAGTTTACTTTTGTAAAAGACTATGGTGCCGGGATCATTATCGATAGACACTACGTAGCGCAAGTAGTCGTTACTTTTGAAATTTTGTTCGCTCTTGCGATTATAAAACCCTTCAATGAAGTACCAGATCATGGTGGCTACTACTCGGGCGGTTGACTGGTGTTCATCATCATAATCTGGATTGTATTCGTAGAATCCGGCAGAGCTGAGTTTTTCGTTTAAGCCGGCATACCAGCATACTTGACAGGCCTCTTCTCCGGAAAGCCCAAACGGTTGAGCATTGGCATTTCCACAAGCGTCGCTGGATTTGATGGCAGTGATATCGAAGGTCATCATATCGGCATTGCGGATAACCGGTTCCATTTCATGGATATTTTCTTTGAGAAGACCCAACCGGTATACGTCAAAGTACAGCTTTTCCAAAAGACTAATGGCAACAGGGTCGATCAAGTAGCTTTGATGACCCAGTTGGTTGTAGTTGAACAAATAGTTGGGTTCGTGCAGCAACATTTTGTGAATGTGTTGCCGGCTGGCTCCCAGGCGTTCGGTCTCTTCCAGGTCCAGAAAAGCATCAACATTCAAAATGCTGATCAACTTATCCATGTGCTCATAAGCCATGAATTGACCGTAATCAAGGTCGTGAGTGCCGCCGATCAGCACAGGTAGCACATTGTGCTCCAGCAGGATGCCACACACTTCCTTTATGCGCAATTGCGTTTCTTCCAAGGTCATGCCGTTGCGTAAATTTCCCAGGTCAGCTATTCTGTAAGAGTACATACCGGATTTCAGGCGGTATAGCTTGCTGCGGATCTCATCGGCTGCTGAGGTCGCCCCCTTATTTGTAAGGGTCCCCCGTTCTTCTTCCAGACCGATGAGGGCAATATCAGCTTGCTTGAAGTCTGGCATCTCATGCGTGTTGACCCTTATGGAATGATAAAAGGCATGGATATCATCGATCGACTGAACAATGGTATCGTCAATAGCGGTAAAAAAAATTTTCAGATCCATATTTGAAATAAAAAAAGGAGAAAATTACTTTTCTCCTCAAAGTTGTTATCCTCCAAAATCGTCGAAACGGATGTTCTCCTTGGGAATACCCAGATCATCCAGCATTTTCAACACCGCGGCATTCATCAACGGGGGCCCGCACAGATAGTATTCTACCTCTTCCGGTTCTGGGTGTTGGCCCAGGTAATTGTCGAACAACGCCTGATGAATGAATCCCTTGTATCCGTCGGCTTCACGGTCTTCCAATGATGTCTTTACCTTCCAGTTGTCGTCCGGGAGTGGTTCGGAAAGCGCAATATGGAATCGGAAGTTGGGGAATTCCTCTTCTATCTTTCTAAAGTGGTTCACATAGAAAAGTTCTTTGCGGGATCTACCTCCGTACCAGTACGACACTTTGCGGTCCGACTTCTCCGTATGGAACAGATGAAAAATATGTGATCTCAACGGCGCCATCCCGGCTCCGCCTCCAATGTAGATCATCTCCCGTTTGGTACTTTCGTTTATGAAGAACTCACCGTAAGGGCCGGAGATAGTAACTTTGTCGCCGGGTTTTCTGGAGAATACGTAAGAACTGCAGATGCCAGGATTTACCGACATGAACTTACCGGCGGCCCTATCCCAGGGTGGTGTGGCGATCCGTATGTTGAGCATGATGATATCACCTTCCGCCGGGTGATTGGCCATGGAGTAGGCTCTAAAAATGGGCTCGTCATTTTTCATATTGAGATCCCACATTTGAAATTTATCCCAGTCAGTATTGAATACATTGTCGGGGTGTCCCAACTCAGGCTTTGGCGGGATCTCCATGTCTTTAAAAGACACATTGCATTCCGGCACATCAATTTGGATGTAGCCACCCGATTTAAAATCCAGGGTTTCACCGGGAGGCAACTTTACTACAAATTCTTTGATAAAGGTTGATACATTATAATTGGAGACCACCTCGCATTCCCATTTTTTGATTCCGAAGATCTCTTCGGGTATCCTAATGGACATATCCTGCTTCACTTTCACCTGACAGGCCAGCCGGACATGTTCTTTTTGTTCACTGCGGCTTAAATGCCCTACTTCTGTGGGCAACACTTCACCGCCACCTTCCTCTATTATGCACTTGCACATGGCACAGGTGCCTCCACCTCCGCAAGCCGAGGGCAGGAATAACTTCTCACTTGATAAGGTAGATAGCAAGGATGAGCCAGCTGCCGTCACTATGACATTGCTTTCATCGCCGTTTACGACGATGTGAACATCTCCAGATTGAACCAACTTGCTTTGGGCAAAAAGCAGTATCATCACCAAAAGCAAAATGATGATGGTAAAGGCCACAATAGCGGTGAATACGGTTGTCATAAATTTGGATTTGAATGCAACTAAACCGCTACAAATATATTATATAAAAGCAGAAAACAGTAAACTCCAAAGGCCAATTTTAGGGCCTATTGAAGCATCTTCAACAAAGAGGTAAGTCGATCCTTAAGTTTGCGACGATCTACGATAAAATCCAAAAACCCGTGGTCAAGTACAAACTCTGCACTTTGGAATCCTTTAGGCAGACTCTTGCCGATGGTTTCCTTGATCACCCGGGGTCCGG
>JAOTYN010000431.1 GCA_029861825.1 Cyclobacteriaceae bacterium | reverse complement strand
TGCTGATTTACTGGGAAATTGTTACATAAATTCATTGAAACTAGCAAGTGATTATCATTGTCGTAGTGTGGCTTTTCCCAACATCAGCACCGGGATCTATGGGTATCCAAAAGCATTGGCGGCCCGTATTGCAGTTGAAACCATTTATGATTTTTTGAAAGAGGATGACCAACTGCAAAAAGTAATACTGTGTTGTTTTGATGATGAAAACTATACTTACTGCCTGGGAGGGTTGGAAAGATTAGGTCATTAATTGGGTTGATCCTGTAGCCCATAAAAGTTCGTCTGGTTTGACCTTCCATTCACACCCCTTTTTAGGAGTCTACCAATAATAATTCCTCAGTTCTAGACTTTCTCTTTTTCCTTTGATATAATATTTTGATAATAAGGGGATTATCCATATCTTATTCATCCGCCCTCCAACTCAGCTATACAGATTTTATAACTAAACAACAAAACAAAGAACCATGAAAAAATTAGCAGTCATTTTACTGGCGTTTTGCTGCCAGGTAACCTTTGCTCAGGAAGATACCTATCTACTGTTTGAGTTCATGAAAGTGGACAATGAGCAAGAACTCGGTTATGCCGAAACCGAGAATTTCTGGGAAAAGATCCATGAACAACAGGCCAAAAACGGTGACATTGTGGGTTGGGACCTGTGGCAGTTACAGCCTGGAGGAGAGGACCAGAACTTTCAATACCTTACCGTTCATGTTTTCAATGACCCCGTTAAAATGATGCAAGGGGGCACCTGGGAAGATTTGCTGGCCAATGCCAAAGCGGCTTACCCCGATCTGTCAGAAGAAAAAATCATGAAAAAGATACAACACTCTAGTAAAACCCGGGACCTAGCGGTTCGTCTTTATCTAAAACTGATAGATGGTACCGATGATGAATTTGATATGCCGGTGGGAATGGTGACCCGCATCAATTTTATGAAAGCCAACCCCGGCCAATACGGTGCTTATGAAAAAGCCGAAGCGGAAGTATTCAAACCTGGACACCAAAGAAGTGTTGAAGCCGGTACTATGGGAAGCTGGGGATTAGCCCGGGTAATGGTACCCTATGGCAGCGATGTATATGCCTCCCACTTGACCTTTGATATGTTCGCCAGTTATAAACAAATGTTCACTGGAGGAAATGACGGACCCACCCTTACCGAAGAGCAGCAGAAGGCCATGCAAGATGGCTTAGCCACCAGGGATCTGAAATGGTCTAGTATGGGCACCCTTATCAAGAAAGTGCGTGCATCGGATAGCGGTGTAACTGAAAATTAAATACTCAGCATGTAAACCTAAAACTCCCTGCTATCTTTAGCAGGGAGTTTTGTATTTTAAGGTTATGATCAAAGCCCTATTTCTAGTCCCGTTGTTGTTGATGTTGTGCAGTTGTGAACAAGCAGTTGACCAGCCCACCGACATTTCTAATGAACCAGACTGGACTTTAATGGGATTTTCCAAGGTTGACAGTCTAAATCCCATTCTGCGTCCACAAGCTAACCAAATCTTTACCTGTCCTCTTTCTCAAAGTAGTTTGGCCTGGGAGGCCAAAAACGTCCTCAATCCCGCAGCCGTGGTGAAAGATGACCAGATCTACTTAATGTACCGGGCTCAAGATGAGAATATGACCTCGCGGCTGGGACTTGCAGTGAGTAATGATGGACTACATTTCCAAAAACAGCCACAGCCGGTTTTTTTCCCGCAAGCCGACAGCATGCAAGTCTATGAATGGCCCGGTGGAGTGGAAGACCCGCGTATTGTTGAATCTGAAGAAGGCCAGTATATTCTTACCTACACCGCATACGACGGTAATACTGCGAGGTTATGCCTGGCTACCTCAAAAGATCTGATAACCTGGACCAAGCATGGATTGGTGCTCAACCAACAAAAGTATCGGGATACCTGGTCCAAGGCCGGGGCCATTGTTTGCAGACGGGAAGGCCAAAGACTGATTGCAACCAAACTACAGGGTAAATACTGGATGTACTTCGGCGATACAGACATTTTTATGGCCACTTCTCATGATCTGATACATTGGCAAGTATTGGAAAATGAAGAAAATGGGAAAATGGTGTCGGTACTGAATCCTCGCCCTGGACGTTTTGATAGCCGTCTGGTAGAACCGGGGCCCTATGCTCTGCTTACTGAAGCGGGGATTCTGTTGATTTATAACGGCAGCAATGCCGCCAATTTGAACGACCCGGAATTGCCTAAATTTACCTATGCGGCAGGTCAAGCGTTATTTGACAAGCAACAGCCTTATAAGTTACTGGACCGTACTGAGAATTACTTCATTCATCCTGACAAGCCTTATGAAAAAGTAGGCGAAGTCAATGAGGTCTGCTTTGTTGAGGGACTGGTATATTTTAAGAACGCCTGGTACCTGTACTACGGGACGGCTGATTCCAAGATTGCGGTAGCCGTGAATTACCCATAATAATCTTATATTACTTCTTATGTTAAGAAAGCTAATATGGGTGGGGGTATTATTACTGGTGACAGCGGTCTCTCCAGCACAACATCCTCCGTTCTTTGACGAAATCCAGACCTTTAAAAAAGCGGATCAACAAAAGATGCCCCCGCAGGGAGCTACCTTGTTTGTGGGGAGTTCCTCCATTCGATTATGGAAAAGCCTGGCCAAAGATTTTCCGGATCTAACCGTTATCAACAGGGGATTTGGTGGATCCACTTTGGAACATCTTCTATGGTACTTAGATGATGTGGTCTTACCCTACGAGCCCCAGCAAATTGTCATTTACTGTGGTGAGAATGACATTGCAACCGGTACAATTACTCCGGAGCAAGTGTTGCACCGGGTGCAAATACTGATGATGAAAATCCGAGTCGCCTATCCGCAAGTGCCCGTGTTCTTTGTTTCTTTGAGAAACCCAGTATATCGCGTTTGCAATATCTGGAGCAGATGAAGACCGCCAATAAGCTTATATCGGTCTATTTGGAGACTCAGCACCACGCTACCTTTGTAGATATTTTCCAGGCTATGCTAGACTCTCAGGGTCAGCCCCGGCCCGATATTTTCATTGAGGACAATCTTCATATGAACTCTCAAGGCTATGCCATCTGGAGAGGCATTTTACTGCCGCACCTAGCCCCTTGATAACTCCCGCTCAATAATTTTTGTTTGCGCTTGTAATAAAACTGCACCTTTTCCATACTAATGAGGCAGATGACGACAAACAGGCAGAAGGAAACTTTCGACGCATGGCTAAAACAGCATCAAGCTTTACTTTTTAAAGTAGTTCGAGCCTTTGCTTTCAACAATGCCGACCAAGATGATCTTTTCCAGGAAATCGCCATCCAGGTATGGAATTCCATACCTAAGTTTCAGCAAAGATCCGCTGTCACCACCTGGCTTTACCGCATCTCCTTGAATACCGCCATTACTTGGACCAAAAAGGAGCATAAGCACCAGAAAGGCAGACAGGACATTCAAAATATGGAGCATCTGCTCAAAGAGGACAAGGACATGGATTCTCGGTTGGTTTGGCTCTATGAAGAGATCTCCAAACTGAATGAAATAGAAAGATCCGTAACCTTACTAATGATGGACGGATTCAGCTATAAGGAGATTGCTGAAATATTGGGTATCACTACCTCAAATGTAGGGGTAAAGATCAACCGCATAAAAAAACAACTGATCCTT
>JAOTYN010000055.1 GCA_029861825.1 Cyclobacteriaceae bacterium | reverse complement strand
CCAGCAACCGCCCCTTCTTCTTACCAACGACTTCCGCGCTGTTTAGTACATCCAGCTTAATTAAAATTTTCGCCATGATTATACCGCTACGTTGTTGTCCCGTAAGGCTTGGTTCAGGGAGGTCTTGCGATCGGTACTCTCTTTGCGCTGCCCGATAATCAAGGCACAGGGTACTTGATAGTTACCTGCTGGAAACTGCTTGGTATAGGACCCGGGTATCACTACCGACCTGGGAGGCACATATCCCCGATATTCCTGGGGAGCGTCTCCGGACACGTCAATGATCTTTGAACTGGAGGTAAGGGTCACGTTTGCTCCCAAAACCGCTTCATGCCCGATATGCACACCTTCCACCAAAATACAGCGGGAACCTACAAAGGCACCGTCTTCTACAATAACCGGAGCAGCCTGTACCGGCTCCAGTACCCCTCCAATACCCACTCCCCCGCTAAGATGCACGTCTTTGCCAATTTGAGCACAACTCCCTACCGTGGCCCAGGTATCTACCAAAGTGCCGCTATCCACATAAGCCCCGATGTTTACATAAGAGGCATCATGATCACTCCCGGCGCCAGGTAACTACCATAGCGGGCAAGCCCATGAGGAACTACCCGGACTCCAAGTTCATGGTAATTCTTCTTCAAGGAGATTTTATCGTGAAACTCAAATGGTCCTACTTCCATAGTGATCATTTGCTGCGTAGGAAAATACAGGATCACCGCTTTCTTGATCCATTCATTGACCTTCCATCCATCGTCCGATGGTTCTGCCACCCGAATCTCACCCTGATCCAGGTGTTGTACTACCGATTCAATGGCTTCGACGGTATGTGTTTCTGTTAGCAGCTCCCGATCCTGCCAGGCAGCTTCTATGATTTCCTTTAATTCCATAAATTGAACGTAGTTTTTGATATCTTCAAACATGTCCCAGAAAGTTGCTCTCATAGCCTCTGTTTTAAAGCCAGTAGATGATACCAGGCTCTATGAAAAACTGGGACAAACAGTGGCCCAAACAAATAAATACCGGGTTAATATCATAGGGTTTGCCTCAAAAAATATTTCCGCCCATAATGCTATTACCTTTCACCCGATTTTTACCTTTCGGCGCCTTTCTCTGGTCAGAATGCTGGCACCATGGAAGTTCCTTAGTAAGCTATGGAGACTGCGGCCTCATTTGCTGATCGTATGTACTCCTGAATTGCTGATCCCGGCGGTGCTTTTTAAAATTTTCCACGGCGGGCGGTTGTGGTACGATGTTCAGGAAAATTATCAACTCAATGTGCGATTTCAGAAGGTCTACAACTTCTGGTGGCGCTTCCTGGTACGATTGGGGCTGTTGGTAGTGCATAAAATAAGTCGACCATGGATCGATCATTACCTGTTGGCCGAGGCCGGCTACGCCAGGGAAATGTCCTTTCCCAAGGGTAACTACACGGTGCTCGCCAACAAATACCAACCTATAGACACTCCCCATGCAAATATCCCGGGCGACGCCACGAACTTTATTATCAGCGGTACTATATCCGAATTAAGCGGGGTAAGACAAACCATTGGCCTGATGGCAGCCTTTTCCCGGTTGGGACATCAAGTGAAGCTTACCATAATAGGCCATATCCCCGACCCTCAGCTGGAGGCGGAATTGCAAGCCTTGAACAAAAAGCCCTATCTCCAAATCATCACCAATGGCAAGCCCCTTCCCCATTCCCTGATCATGCAGCATTTAAAACAAGCTGATTACGGTATTGTGGCACACCAGCCTAATGCCAGCAATCAAAACTGCATCCCTACCCGTATTTATGAACTCATGGGGTTGAGAAAGCCCTTTTTACTGCAGGAACACGCCCTGTGGGAATCAGTAGCGAAACCCTACAATGCCGCCCTGGTGATGAATTTTAACCAACTGCAACCCCAACATTTATGGGATCAACTCAGTACCCAGAACTTTTATACCACCACCCCCGGCGAAGAAATAACCTGGGCCTCAGAAGCACCCAAATTGCTGAAGTTACTAGCTGATTAAACACATATTTTATATTAACATAAATTATTTTTTAGATTAGTCTAAATTAAGTAAATTTGGGCTCAATACAGGATAGTAATGTTAAGTTTAGTTGAAGAGAATTACTTAAAAACTATATACCACCTGTCTGATGGTGGTGGTCAGCAGGTATCCACTAACGCCATAGCTGATGCTATTAAGACCAAACCCGCTTCGGTAAGCGACATGATCCGCAAGCTTGACCGCAAGGGTGTGATTTCCTATACCAAATATCAGGGGGTAAATGTAACCTCGGAGGGAATTTCAGCGGCTCTTAAGGTGATTCGCAAACATCGCCTCTGGGAAGTTTTCCTGGTGCAACATCTGAAATTTAATTGGGATGAGGTCCACGAGGTAGCCGAGCAACTTGAGCACATCAAATCACCTCTTTTGATCGAGCGACTGGACGAATTTTTAGGGCACCCTAAAGTGGATCCCCATGGTGACCCTATACCCGATTCTCAAGGGGTGATCAAGGCCAGGCCTCAGATCAAATTAGGCGATCTATCTCCAAAATCGGAAGGATTGATAATGGCGGTAAACGATAGCGGCAGCAGTTTTTTACAACACCTGGACAAGATAGGGGCTTATCTGGGAGCCCGCATATTGGTGGTAGACAAGGAAGAATTTGATAGCAGTCTGCGGGTAAAAATCGATGATGGCGAGATCCTGTTCATTTCTAAAGAGGTAGCCAGTAATATTTTAGTGGAGGAACTAACATCATGAGCCGGCTGAATGTAGTAGGGTTCACGGTCTTGATATGGTTGCTGGCAGCGTGCCAACCTTCGCCCCGCGAAGAACCCTCCTCGAACCGTCCTTTGAGCGTAGTAACTACTACGGGGCTGATCGCCGACGCCGTCAAAAACATTGGAGGGGACTCTCTGCAGGTGCAGGCGTTGATGGGCCCGGGAGTGGACCCACACCTCTACAAGGCCACCCAAGGAGATCTTAAAAAACTCACTCAGGCCGATGTTATTCTCTACAACGGGTTGTTACTAGAAGGTAAGATGGGAGAAGTGCTGGAGAAACTAAGCCGCATACAACCGGTAATCGCCGTGGGAGAAGCGGTGGATCAATCAAAGTTGTTAGGCAGTCCTTTATACGAAAATGCCTTTGACCCACATATCTGGTTTGATGTGACCCTGTGGAAAGCAGCGGTGGGTGAAGTAGGCCGTACGCTGCAGCAATATGATAGCGCCAGAGCATCCTTTTATGAGAAAAACATGCAGGCCTACCAAAGACAACTCGACTCCCTGCACCAGGAGGTTCTGGAAGAAATCGGAAAAATACCCAACGAACAAAGAGTGTTGATCACCGCTCACGATGCCTTTGAGTATTTTGGGCGAGCTTATAGCATAGAAGTAAGAGGATTGCAGGGCCTGTCTACCTTGAGTGAATTCGGGTTGAAATACATCACCGATCTGGTTCAATTCATTATTGACCGTAACATAAAAGCAGTATTTGTGGAAACTTCCATATCGGAGCGATCCATAAAGGCAGTGGTTGAGGGATGTCGGAAAAAAGGTCACCAGGTGGTAATTGGCGGCAGCCTGTATTCCGATGCCATGGGCCAGGCTGGTACTCCAGAAGGCACTTATTTGGGTATGGTACGGGCCAATGTCCAAACGATAACCGAAGCACTGAAATGATACAGCACGTAGATAATCCGGTAGTAGAGATCCACGACCTTACGGTAACTTACAATAAAAAGCCGGTGTTGTGGGATATTGATCTCACCTTACCGGCCGGGTCCATCATTGGGGTGATCGGTCCCAATGGGGCTGGTAAATCCACCATGATCAAGTCCATTATGGGCCTGGTACCGTTAAACAGCGGCTATGTTAAGGTCTTCGATCAGGATCTGCAAGATGTGCGGTCGCGGGTCAGTTATGTACCTCAGAAGGAGTCGGTGGACTGGGACTTCCCGGCCTCGGTGATGGACGTGGTACTTATGGGACGCTACGGCAAACTGGGACTGTTCACCAGACCTCGCAAAGCCGACAAAGAAGTTGCCCTTGATTGCCTGCGCCGGGTAGATATGGAGGCCTATGCCGGTAGGCAGATCTCCCAACTTTCCGGGGGCCAACAGCAACGGGTCTTCTTGGCTCGAGCCTTGGCCCAGGAAGCCGATCTGTATTTCATGGATGAACCTTTTGCCGGAGTGGACGCCGCCACGGAAAAGGCCATCATAAATTTGATGAAGACCATGTCGGAACAGGGTAAGACCGTGGTGGTGGTGCACCACGACTTGCAATCGGCCGTGGAGTATTTCGACTGGGTGGTGTTACTGAATTTGCGGCTCATCGCTAACGGACCGGTACCGGAAGTGATGACGGGGCAATTACTGCAGGAAACCTATGGCGGCAAACTCACTTTGTTAGCAGAAGTAGGCGAGTTGTTGACCAAAAAAGAATTTCCCAGCAGAGAAAAAGAATAGTTATGGAACACCTATGGGAATTTCTTTCGTTATCGGACCCCAACATACGCTATGTGGTACTGGGTTCGGTATTGCTGGCCGCCAGTTCGGCCATCGTAGGAACTTTTACGCTGCTCAAGAAGAAGGCCCTGGTTGGTGATGCGGTGGCCCATTCTGTACTTCCGGGAGTGTGTCTGGCCTTTATACTGTCAGGGGTTAAAAACCCTATCTACTTGGTGATAGGAGCCTTCGTGACCGGTTGGATCTCACTGGTGTTAATCGATTTTATTACCAAACGCTCCAAGATCAAGGAAGATACCGCCATTGGATTGATCCTTTCGGTATTTTTTGGGATCGGCATTCTTATGCTAACGGTGATCCAGAAATCCGGTAATGCCGCACAAAGCGGGCTTGATCACTTCTTGTTCGGGCAGGCGGCCAGCCTGGTGGGACAGGATCTGGTGGTATTCAGCGGTATTGCCCTCATCCTCATGGTAGCGGTCATGATCTTTTTCAAAGAATTTGCACTAATTGCCTTCGATACCAATTTTGCTCAAACTATTGGTTTCCCGGTACGCGCTTTGGAGCTGGTGCTGACCACCTTGACAGTACTGGCGGTGGTTACCGGCATTCAGGCCATCGGAGTGGTGCTGATGGCCGCGATGCTGATCACTCCGGCCGCAGCGGCCCGATTCTGGACAGACAAACTAAAGGTTATGATCGTGCTGGCCGCAGGCTTGGGAGCATTCTCAGGACTGGTAGGCGCCTATATCAGTTATGTGGCCCCTTCCATGCCTACCGGTCCCTGGATCGTCATGGTAATATCCATTATTGCCTTGCTGAGCTTCTTCCTGGCTCCTCAAAAAGGGATCCTGTTTCGCATGTTCACCCAGCGGAAATTCCAAACTCAAATGCTGGAGGAGAACATTTTAAAACTGTTCTATCATCTGGGAGAACAATCGGATCATCAGTATTATCAGGCCCGCAACATCGAGGACATCACCAAGAAGCGACCTTTCAATTTGGCCAAATTGCGCAAGGGACTGAAGAATTTGAATCAACAAGGGTTTCTGGATTACAGTGAATACGGATGGACCTTTACCAACGCCGGGAAGAATAAGGGTCAACGCATCACCAAGCTGCATCGCTTATGGGAGCTGTACCTGACGGAATACCTGAGGATCGCTCCGGATCATGTGCACGAAGATGCGGAAACCATCGAACACATCATTACCCCGGAATTGGAACAAAGGCTGGAAGAGCAGCTTCAATATCCCCGGCTCGATCCCCATCAATCTAAAATACCCTATCAGGACTAATGGAAGCGTTTTGGATCATAGCGGCCGGATCATTAGTAGCTATTCCCTGTGGATTGCTGGGATGCTATTTAATCTTGCGCCAGATGGCCATGGTGGGAGACGCCATTTCCCATGCCGTGCTACCGGGTATTGTCATCGCTTTTTTTATCAGCGGACAGCGGGAGCCTATATCCATGCTGTTAGGAGCTAGCATACTGGGGGTGATCACTACCTTTCTTATCGAGTTCTTCCATACCAAGGCCCGGCTGCAAACCGATGCTTCTATCGGTGTCACTTTTACCTGGTTGTTTGCCCTGGGTATCATCCTCATCAGTGTTTTTGCCGGTAAGATAGACCTGGATCAGGACTGTGTGCTCTATGGAGAGATCTCATATGTGCCTATTGATCTCTGGATCACCGCCAATGGTACCATAATGGGCCCCCGGGTGATGTATATTATGGGCGCTGTTTTTATAGTGGTGCTGTTGTTCATCATTATTGGCTATAAGGAATTATTCCTCACCACCTTCGATCCTAAATTTGCTGCCGCCAGTGGGATCTCCGTGGCCCTTTGGCACTACCTGTTGATGGGAGCGGTAAGCTTTACCACCGTAGGGGCTTTTGAATCCGTGGGGGCCATATTGGTGGTGGCATTATTGATCGTACCACCCGCTACCGCCTATTTGCTGACGGAAAATCTGCAGAAAATGATGCTGATCACCGCCGGCCTGGGTGTGGTAGTCTCTTTCTTTGGTTATTACCTGGCGGCCTGGCTGGATGGTTCCATTGCCGGAGCCATGTCGCTGGTGGCTGGAGTATTATTCGCAGCGGCCTTTTTGTTTTCACCGCAGGAAGGATTGCTTACCCGCAAGAAACGAATGGCTTTTGCTACCAATAAGGACTCCTAACTAAATAGGCCTTTTGAACCTGTTTATTTCTTTGAAATCCTGCTATTATTTGCTTATTTGTGGTGGAAAGAGGTCTACAAACGTAGGTAAATACTATAATCATGAGTAAGTCAGACCAGAAAGACGAACTGTTAAGTGCCACCAATTCCAAGATCGAGGCCATTAAGGAGCTGATCTTTGGTGAGGACATGCAGTTATATAACCAGCAATTCAGTGAAATCAAGGACGATATCGAAAGCCGCCGCCAAGAACTGGAGTCCTATATGGACAGTATCAAAAAGGAATTGGTGACCAACCTCGACAACCTGAACACCGACATGAACATCCGAATCACTGAATTGGAGAAAGCCTTAGAAAGCCGCCTGGACAAGATTGACGGAGCCAAGGTGGACCGCAAAGCTTTAGGAAAATCCCTGGAAAGCTTAGGGAAGAAGCTTCAGGAATAGCTGGTAGGCACTTTCTTGATGAATGATAAGGACAAACTAAAAGCGCTTAGGGACCTGCTTTTTGATGAAGAACGAAAGCAACGGGAATCCCTCAGTGAGAAGATTGTCGAATTAAACGATGAGATCGCCAAGGAGCGTGAGGACCTCACCGAAAAAATCGTGGAACTGGACAAAGAAGTCCACGACCCAAATCTATTCAAATCGCAGGTGGAGCCTATCGTTGACGACAAGATCAACGATTTCGTTGATGAAATGCCGCAGCGGTTGGGACCCACCATTACCGAAACACTTAAAATTCAGATCCAGGAGTCCAAGGATGAAGTAGTGGAAGCCCTCTACCCTATTGTGGGCCGCATGATCAAGAAGTATATCCAACGGGAGATCCAACTATTGTCCGAAAGAGTCGATCAGCGATTGGAAAAAGCGTTCTCCTTGGAGGGTTGGTGGCTTCGCATCAAAGGCTGGTTTACCGGGGTCAAAGAAAAAGACTTGATCATCAGCGACCTGGCGGAACCCCATATCGAAGAGATCTTTCTGGTTCAAAAAGGTTCCGGTATATTAATCGGTAGTTACAGCCGTAATAAGACCCTGGATCTGGACATGATATCCGGTATGCTCACGGCCATTAAAAGTTTTGTGGAAGATGCCTTTACCCGGGGTGAACAAAACCTGGAGCTGATCGAGTACGACCTATATAAGATCCACATCCAGAATTTTTACAGTTTTTATGTGGCGGTAGTTATATCCGGAGTCTTGACCACCAGTTTCAGAAGTGATCTGGAGGACAAGATCATGGAGTTTGTGGAAAGCATGCTTCCCACCAGATTGCAGGAAAGCAACGAGGACTCTTACCAGGAGCAACAATTTTCAAAAGAACTAAAATCCTATTTTGATGAGTGAGGTCAGTAAAAAAGTGGCCATTTTGGGACAATACGGAGTAGGCAAATCCTCCTTGATCCGTCAGTTTGTATACCGCAAGTTTTCAGAAAAATATCTCACCACTATCGGTGTACACGTGCAAAAAAAGGTACTGGACATCAATGGCACCCAGCTGGCCATGATCATCTGGGATCTGGAGGGCGATACCAGTGTGGGCAAAGTGCGCCCCTCTTATTTGATGGGCAGCAGTGGATTGATCTACGTTTTCGACCTCAGTCGTCCCCATACCTATGCAGACATCAACCAGGAAATTGACCTGCTGAAGAGCGAATTCCCCAATGAGCCTTTAAAAATTGTAGGTAATAAAAAAGACCTGATCCACGATGTGGACCTGGATCAGATCTTAGCCAACATGACCATCTCCTGTGATTTTATTACCAGCGCTAAAACCGGAGAATACGTGGACGAGATGTTTTACACTTTAGGAGAAGACATTCTGAAATGAATTTGTCGGAAACCAAAGAGCAATATCTCAATACAAAAGCGCAGTTTTTCCTTACGAATGAAGCTGGGGAGATCCAGGAAAGCGACTACACCCTTTTTGCGGAAGAGGAACTACCCGATACCAATATTTTTCGCCTACACCCCTTCTTTGAAAGCAGTTTACTGGCCTTGAGCGGGCTCAATGCCGGGGAAAGCTTCAACATGCCTTGCATTCACCTGAAGATTGGTCCCAGAGAAGGCATCTATGACCTCAGCATATTAAAACTGAAGTCAGGCTTGGTATTCACCCTGTTTGACTTTACCGACCATTACCAGTACTCCCAGTCCTTGTTACAGGAGCGCAACGAATCCATTATCCATCAACAGCTGTTGGAAGCCCAGAATAAGGCTATAAGCCTGGAAAAAGAGATCCTGGACATGAAAAATGAGGAGCTGCGCCGTCAGCAGGGATTCAAAGACCAGTTCCTGGCCAATATGAGCCATGAAATCCGCACCCCATTAAACGCCATTCTGGGATTTGCCAATTTGTTATTGAATACCAAGCTGACTAGTAATCAGGTCCAATACTTGAATGCCATTAATATGTCGGGAGAGAACCTGCTGGTGATCATCAATGATATCCTGGATTTTAGCAAAGTAGCCGCCGGTAAGCTCAATATCAATGAAGTACAGTTTGAACTTTCCAAGGTATTTGTGAATCTGCGCAACAACTATAGTATTAAGGCTTTACAAAAAAGACTGGATCTGCGGTTCGACATCGACCCGGAAATACCGGATTATCTGGTAGGTGATCCCATTCGCTTGAATCAGATCCTTACTAATCTCATGGAGAATGCGTTTAAGTTTACCGACCACGGTACCATAATCCTAAGTGCCCGCAAAGTGCAGCAGGAATACCAGCATGTGACCCTGGAATTCTCCGTTAGCGATACCGGGATCGGTATAGATAGCAGCGAGCAGCAGAAGATCTTTGATAGCTTCGCTCAAGCCCATGACCAGATCCATATTCACTATGGCGGCACCGGCTTAGGGCTGGCCATCGTGAAGAAACTGGTGGGGCTCATGCAGGGTGAAATACAATTGGAAAGTGAGCCGGGTAAGGGAGCCACCTTTACCTTTACCGTAGTGCTGGGAATAGGCGACAATTTCAAACCACTGGGCGAATCCACCGACATCCAGAGCCCTTTGCAGAAAGCCAAAAAATCCTTGAAAGTACTGCTGGTGGAAGACGTTCCCGTCAACCAATTATTGGCTGAAAAGATCCTGGATGGGTTTGGCTTTAAGGTCGACGTGGCTTCCGACGGCAAGAGCGCCTTGGAGTACCTGCAGAAGCACAGCTACGACCTAATCCTCATGGACCTGCAAATGCCGGAGATGGACGGCTATGAAGCCACCAAGTTCATTCGCAATAAAATAGAAGGCCCCAAGAGCGAGATCCCCATTATTGCCCTCACCGCGCACGCCATGCAAGGAGAAAGGGAACAATGCATTAAAGTGGGCATGAATGATTATGTAAGTAAGCCCTTTGATCCCCAGCAGTTGTTTGAGAAGATTCAAAGATTGGTTTAATTACGAAAGACGAATTACGAAAGACGAATTAATTAGTAGGATGTTTAATTATTTCAAATTGGCTTTTGTAGTTTTTTGAATAGTACCTAAAATCCTCAGGACTTCATCACAAATTTTGTGGGCTTCTTCTAGCTGTTCTCTGTTTAAATAGTGGCTCGCTTCCAATAGTTTTAACCAAAAAGCCGTTTCACGGGCTTCTTTGTAAGCAATGGTAATTTTCATAAGAAAGTCTTTATTGGATTGACCGCCAATAGCTTCTTCAACATTTGCGCCGACTGAGGTGCCTGATTTTAATATTTGCTTGGCAAGAACAAATTCATTTTGACCTTTGAGGTATTTATAGATTTTAATTACAGCCAAACCTAGTTGGAAACTTTTAATCTGTATGGGATTATCGTTCTTCATGTAGCTAATCTGCAATTTCATAGTCTCAAAAAAAATTCGTCATTCGTCTCTCGTCTTTCGTAATTATTATAAAAAAAGCCCGCACGGCTCGAGTGCAAAAAACTGGGAATATAAATGTCCTTTCGAATACAGATGTATGATTCATCGATAATCAAAGTACTTTTTAACACCCCACCTCGTTATCTTTGGCAAGATTATTGGGATAATTGGTATTATATTCTGTAAATCAGTATTTTAATAGTATGAAAAGGAGTTTGGCTTATTGGGGACGAGGAATGGGTTTGGTGGTTATTTTAGCCTTTTTAGGGGCTTTCAGCACTGATCCCGGCAAGCAAAACAAGGACGAAACCGAACCTAAGATCCATTGGGTAACCGTTTCTGAATTGCAGGAATTGAATGAAAAAGAGCCCCGCAAAGTGTTCATCGACATCTATGCCACCTGGTGTGGACCCTGTAAGTTGATGGATAAAAAGACCTTTGCCGATCCCAAGATTATAAAATACGTCAATGACAATTACTACGCGGTCAAGTTAAATGGTGAAGGCAAAAAACAAGTAAGTCTGTTTGGAAAAACCATGACCGAGGCTGAATTGGCCTATGCTTTCCGCATTCAAGGATATCCCAGCATAGTTTTCATGGACGAAAAACTGCAACCCTATCAGCCGGTAGCGGGCTATATTCCCGCACAGAATTTTATTAAGATGCTGAAACAGTTTAACGATGAGTCTTAGGCAAATCCCGGACAACACATAATTTCAAATTTTCCTCACCCCAAGATTTTATCGGTTCTCGAGCAATGCCCTGTCCGGGAAACTTACCTAATTCTAGCTAAAACGGTTCATTAAGCTGGTGGATAAATAGCAAATTGAGTATCCGCACATTCGCCTGGAGCATCCGGAATTTCTGTAAAGGGGTCAAAGAAAACGGTACACCCTCCTTCATATGAACTTATCTGGTCCTGTACTTGACCGGGGATCTTAGGGCCATGACTGCGCACCACCAAGTGGATCTCCGCTTTTTTGGAGTCCAGTAAACCCACGGGTTCCAAACCAAAAAATTCATTAGTTGAAGCTGAAATATCGTTCTCTTTTAGATGTCCGGCGAAACCGGCAATACCACTACCACCTGCCACATTACCTGCAGCATACATCACATCGACGCCCACCGCCACCGCCTGAGCAAAGTCAGCATCCGTACATGCCCCTGGCACCGTGCAATTTTCCGGAAAATTCCATACCACCCACCAAATTGTGTAGGCATGACCAGGTTCCAAATGTGATTTTAAGGCCATAGCAATTCCCTTTTTATTTCGCAGTAATTTTGATTTACCTATTATTATTCCCCCGTTAATAGGGTCAATCACAGGTTGGACTGCTTTGATAGTACCACGATGTTCCCTAGCGTGACTCAAATCTGTAGTCACATCTGGGGATGCTGTCATTAAATTGTCGATTAGGACTGTCAATTCGCTCTCTGTAAATAGATCCGAATCAACCTCAGGAGGTACCAGTTCACCTGTTTCGCAACTGTGAACGATTATTATCAGCAAGGCTGCTGATAGCATTGTGACTAACTTTTTCATTTTCTGTTGGGTTTAGTTGTCTGTTAGCGTGTTTGGGGTAAGGGATTTACTATAAGGTACCCTATTCCCTTCTGAAAAACAGTAAATTCTTGAAATAAAAGCATTTACTGTTTTTCAGACTTAAAATAATACCATTGTAGTCTCTTTGTGACTATTCTGATGATCCTAATTTATCTTTGGAGTAGTGTGGCGCCTAGCGCTCGCCATATTGCCAGCTAAGCCTGTAAAGCCTGCTTACAATACTCCAAGCACTTAGCTACCTCCTTTACCGCATTGGAGCCATCCGGAATGGGATATTCCAATTCGACCGTGGCGGGGAATTTATATTTCTGATCCCTCATCAATCGCAGTACTTCCACAATGGGAGTATCTCCCTGGCCCCAGGGCATATTGGCCTTGCCGTGCTGCGGGTTTTGCCGGTCTTTCAAATGCATGCTGGAAATACGCGAATGTTTGGCTTTGATTAACTCCCTGGGATGGGGATTTCCGGCAGCCGTATAATGGCCCAGATCCAGATTCAACATGTTATGTTTAGATTGTGCTAAAGCCGTGTCCCAAAGAGTGGGTGTTTGTTGTTCATGTCCGTGATAAGCCACATACATTTTATGTTTTGCTCCCATTCGCCCCAGTTTTTGGGTATGCATGTCATCACTGGGATGCTCCAAAGTAATATGATTAGCTCCTAAGGCTTTAGCCGCCCGGAATCCGTAATCCATTTCCGCCGCACTGTTATTTTGGCCAAAAGCATTGGGCTTGAAACCATATATTTCCACTCCGGCCTCCCGGTACATTTTTTTAAGCTCAGCAAACTTTGTCATGGGAACGGAAGTCCGCCAGGCCGCCACCTGCTGGTCATAGGCTTTTTTTTGTGCGCTCATATCTTCAAGTTGGCGCTTTTCGTCCTCCGTCATGGCTGTTCCTTGCCGCTGTTTTCTCATTAGGGCATAATAAGTCCTGCGATCCACAGGGTTTTCAGGTTTACCCGCAAAGCTTTCCGCGGGGTCGCCCATTAATTCGATAGCATTTATCCCGGCATCCGTTACATATTTTAAAGTGGCCTCGGCGCTTTGATCCGGCATACTCCTAAAAGAATAGGTGATCGTACCAATTTGTACCCCGTTGATCAGGGAGTTAGGCTTTTGGTAGGAAGTGATTATGGCGGGAGCGCCCCAGACGGAGGGACCAATGGCCATACCTGTCAGCAGAGAACCGCTGGCGCCCAGGAATCGTCGCCTGGACATAGAATTGTGCTTAAAGGACATCATAAATTCTCTAAGTTTATTGCAAGTGATTTAAGGTACTCAAAACCATGCGTGAAACAATCAACTTATTTGGGTTTTACTTTCGGCAGTAATAAACGGCTTAGAGGAGCTATGGCACTGAATTGCTCAAAGGGTCGGTAGGCGTAAGATCACTACCCCTGGTGTAAGGGAATTTTCTAAATTTTTGGATTAGTATTTTTGGAATTATCTCATTACAGTTATGTACAGTAGGTAATGTTTTACATGTTAATAGAAATTCTGTTGCTTTCTGCCTTGACACAGAAAGTAACCAAACCTGCCTGCCGGCAGGCAGGGAAGTCA
>JAOTYN010000429.1 GCA_029861825.1 Cyclobacteriaceae bacterium | reverse complement strand
TTTCCAGATAGTCGTCCTGCGGCGGTAACTCAAATCCTTTGAGCAACCGCGAGGTAATATTATGAGGCTCGGCAATCTTGGGCATCATATTCCTGGGCTTGGCAATCCCCTTGACCATAGTTGGACGGTGTACATGATATAGCAGGGAGGACATTCCATCGAACCCTACAGTACCGAAGAGTTGTTCGTAATAAAGGCTACCATCCGGCTTCTCAAAGATCGTATGACGCTTGGGCGGTACTTTGCCCAGGTAGTGGTATATTGGCATGTGTATGTTCTTTGTGCTTTCCTAAAGATAAAAATCTCCTAAGTAATCCTCATGGCCTGGTGGAAATTTTAAGCCCAGTCTTAGAAGTAATAAATTCATTAAAATGGTGGCAATGGGCCCTGGCAGCGCTGGCGGCACTGATTTCCGGTATATCCAAAGCTGGATTAAAGGGTATTGCGGTGTTGGTGGTATCCATTTTTGCCTTGGTGTTTGGAGGAAAGCCGTCCACAGGTATATTGCTTCCCTTATTGATGGTCGCGGATATTGTTGCCGTGCGCTACTATCACCGCCACGCCCAAAAGGAGTATTTATGGAAATTGTTGCCTTGGATGTTTGCCGGCATTCTACTGGGGGTATGGCTGGGCAAAGACTTGCCTGAAGAGATCTTTAAACAAGGTATGGCTATCATTATTCTCATCAGCCTGGGAGTGATGTATTGGTTTGACCGAAAAAAGGAGTCGGCCGTGCCTCAACATTGGTCATTTGCCGGGGTAATGGGGGTAATAGCAGGATTTGCCACCATGGTGGGAAACTTGGCCGGGGCCTTCTCCGCCATCTATTTTTTGGCCATGCGCCTCCCCAAGAATCATTTCATTGGAACTACCGCCTGGCTGTTTTTGATCACCAATTTTTTCAAAGCCCCTTTTCATATTTTTGTTTGGCACACCATCACCTGGGACACCTTGAAGTTCAATATGGTATTGTTTCCCATGACTTTTTTGGGTTTTTATTTAGGTGTCAGCTTAATTCGCAGGATCAAAGACCAGCATTACCGAAAGATCATTTTACTGTTGACTGCTCTGGCTGCTTGTTTGATTCTGTTTCGCTCTTAGGGGTCAAACCAAGGTCCGGCGACTGTACCAAGATTGGCAGTATCACATCTTTTTTGTCCAGGTAGGATCTCATATTCTTTAAAATACCGTCCAGCATCTTTATAGCCTCCAGGATATGGGGCCCCTTATTAAGCATGATACATTCTGCCCGTTGTCCCATGGAAGCATCGGTTATTTCCGCTCGGGAAGGCAATCCTTTTTTTGCCAAATTTTCCAATACCTGCGTTGCCCAAATATCCGGTATGTGAGCCGCTTCGCAGATGCGAAGGATCTCCTCCTGTAAACTGCCCAGGTGTTCCCAGCCACCCTCGATGGCCAGATCACCCCGGGCGATCATTACACCGATAGGATAGCTTTGCATAGCGGTTAACAGGATACTGACCAAGTTGAGGAACCCTCTGCGGGTCTCAATCTTCAAAATAATGCCTATTTTGTCCTTCACACCATTGGAATCCAGTACCTGTAGCAGATCTTCTACGTCCTGAGCACAGTTCACGAAGGAGAAATTAACCACATCCGCATGCTGACAAACAAATTTGAGATCTTGGCGATCCTTATCCGTCAGCCCGCTTATAGAAAGCTCGCTTTCGGGAAAATTTATACCCTTGTCACTCCCCAGTTTTTGGGGCTGATCACCTCCTGAAGTGATCTTGATTTCCATTTCTGCCGGAGAGGTCTTTTTAATGGTTCCTGAGATCTTACCGTCGTCGAAATATACTGGCTCTCCTGCTTTTACGTCCTTGAAGATCTCTTTATTAGTGCAACAGATATGAGCGGGAGCCAGCTGGTGGCCTGTTTCATCATACAGGGCAGATTCTCCGGGCCGTTCCCGCGCATGTAACACCAGGGTTTCGCCTTGCATCAACTGCAGGTAGCCCGGCACATTCCTGATTCCTGTAAATTCAAAACTTCGTTCCTTTATCTGAAAGTGGATGCCATTAGTCAGGTAAGTGGTGGCTTCTGCAGTAGCCCATGCTCCTTGCTTATCGATGATTTCAATATATATGTTTCTTTTTTTTCCGCGGGCATCCCTAAAAGCTATTCGTGTTTGCGGTGTTAACAGTTTTAGGGCCTCTGCGGGAATGGGTACCGCTAGCGGATTTTCTAAACCTGTATACTTATCGCATGGGACCAATTGAAAACGGAGAGGTTCGGCAATAGCCCCAAGTGGAGTTTTCGGGGGTTTTAAGCGAATTACCGGGGGACCTGGTTTAATTGATCCTGTGCGGATCTTAGGGCCCGCCAGGTCCATACAGATCTTCACCCTCTTCTTAAATTTGTGAGCAGCTTCTTTAATCTGTTCTATCATTTTGAGCCATACTTGCTCATGGTCATGAGCACAATTAATGCGCGCCATATTCATTCCCTGCTGTACCAGTCCCTCCACCAGCTGGGTATCGTTAGCAGCAGAAGAGGGCAGGGTGACCATAATGCGAACCCTGCGGCCCGGGGTGCGCTTGCCTAATAAGGCTTTGGAATGACGGTTCAATTTTTTAGACCCCTCTTTGATACTCAGTTCGAAATAACCAGGGACTTCCAGCGATTCCCCGTTCAAAGCATTCAGATAGGCTAAGGTATAATGCATGCGTGCCATTACATGCCGTTCCACTTTGGCTAGGCCGGACAAACCGCGATTCCTAAGATTTTTCTGTAGGTAGCGGATATCATGTTGCCGAAGCGCCCGATAATGAAGTAAGTTCTTAGCACTGGAGCTATAAACAGGGTGGACCGCCTCGATCTCAGCCTGGTGCGACCGTTCCTCAGCTTTCGCATAATCGATGATCTCCCGAACCATCTTTATCAATTGTTCAACTTTGGGTTTTTTACGGATATCTTGTGCAGTCATCTTATCAGTAATAGCTACCGGAATATACAATAAAGGAGAAACAGCACTGGCAGTTACCAGTTCAAAATTTCCCCTCAAAACACTATTAGTTATTCATGTTCTTGATTTTCACTTATAATTAACCCTATATTAAATACTTTTCAGTAATAATCTCATATTCACGGATAGTACAACAACACAAAAACCAATAATTAAAGGGCCGCTATGAAGAAGACCAAGCATTATCTGAGTTTGGGTGGATTGATGGTACTGATGGCATCTTGTTTGACACAGCAGCCTTACCACCCCGGCGGTAAGGCAGTGCCTGTAGACGCACCGGAATCAGAATTAAGGTACAGCTTTTTTCTGATAGGAGAAAGCTACCGTTCCTCCGTTAATCAAGCAGCTGATTGGAAGCTATTGCATGCGCAACTACAGGAGGCCGGCGATAAAGGGGTAGCATTGTGGATGGGGAATAATACTAACAGACGTGGGCTTCCTGATGATAAATACCACAACCGTAGAGTGCAAGCGGAAGCGGCAATAGCTGAGAAGGTGGAACTGGTAAAGAATTTTGAAGGCCCGGTTATTATGATACCTGGATATAATGATTGGGACGCAGGTGGGCATGCCGGATATGCTAATGTGCTCAATCTGGAGGAATTCATCCAGGAGGAATTGATGAATGAGCGAAATGTGGTGGTACCCGACAACGCTTGCCCCGGACCGGTAGAGATTGATATTTCAGATGACCTCTTGTTG
>JAOTYN010000428.1 GCA_029861825.1 Cyclobacteriaceae bacterium | reverse complement strand
TGCCTCAATACTAGCCTATTTTGTAGTAATAGTCGATTCTTATGTGGATGCTCATTTAAGGGACTTCCCATTGGGAAAGGAGGCGGCGTTCAATATTCAGCCCGCCATAAGACAGGATTACGGCCATTTCAGCAGTGGACTGGCGCTGTCCATAACATTTTAATGATATGAACATTGGACTGATCGGTTACGGCAAAATGGGTAAGGAAATTGAAAGGCTTTCCATAGCACGGGGACATCGGGTTTCAGGTCGAATTGATTATGATAATCCTCATGAACTGGCCGACTGGTCGCCGCAACAAGTAGATGTCGCCATTGAATTCACGGCACCGGACCGAGCCTATGACAATATAAAAACCTGTATCGATCGAGGGATTAAGGTGGTGAGTGGAACCACCGGGTGGACCCATAAAATGGATGAGATCCAAGCTTATTGTAAAAGCCAAAAGGGGACTTTCTTTTATGCTTCAAATTTCAGTCTGGGAGTAAATATTACTTTTAAGGTGAACCAATTCCTGGCTAAACTTATTAACCGTCATGATGATTTTTCCGTATCCATGGAAGAAACGCATCATACCGAGAAAAAGGATGCTCCCAGTGGCACCGCTATTACGCTGGCGGAGGGAGTCCTAAGAAATATTGACAAACTGGATGCATGGGTATTGGGAAACAATACTTTGGAGAATCAGCTTCCAATTTACTCGAAAAGAGAAGGTATGGTACCTGGGATCCATGCAGTACAGTATCGATCAGCACATGACCGGATCACCCTGAGTCATGAAGCGTTGGACCGTACAGGGTTTGCACTGGGGGCGGTATTGGTGGCTGAATGGATACAAAATCACCAGGGAGTTTTGTCCATGGATGATTTTTTAGAACTTTGAGATCTTAAAATTAGAAAAATGGCCTTTTGGAATAGAAAGAAAAAAGAAAAGAAACCGCGCTCGAAGGTAATGGAGTGGGTAGATGCCCTGAAATTCGCGATCATCGTAGCTACCATTCTAAAATGGGGCCTTATCAGCGCTTTTACCATACCTACTCCTTCCATGGAAGGTTCACTATTGGTAGGGGATTATTTATTTGTAAGTAAGATTCATTATGGGCCTCGTACCCCGGTGACTCCGCTGCAAATACCCTTAACTCATCAAAAGATACCGTTGCTGAACATTTCCAGTTACCTGGATTGGATCCAGCTTCCCTCCTACCGGCTTCCGGGTTTTAGGGATGTAAAACGATATGAACCAGTGGTATTTAACTATCCCGGCAATCCCAATATACCAGGAGATGAAGATCATCCCGTCGATTTAAAGACCTATTATGTGAAAAGATGTGTGGGGCTACCCGGTGACGTACTGGAAATCAAGGAAACCGCTCTGGTCATCAACGGAGAAGTATCGCCGGTTCCTGATAAGATCCAATGGAGCTATAAAGTAAACTCTCCGAATCCCATCAGCAGCCGGGTTTTCTTGCGATACGGCATATGGGACCACACCAGTGCAGGTGTAAACAGCTATTACTTGAAAGCAACCAACGAGTCCATAGATAAATTGAGCCAGATCCCGGACATTGTGATTGAAAAGGCTAGTATGGACCCTTTTGATAACTCCCTCAAGCAGTGGGCCCCAGGTGAAGGTCAGTTCAATGTATTGCCCGACGGCACTGCACTTTCCTGGAACGAGGACAATTTCGGCCCCTTGCTGATCCCGGCTAAAGGCACCACCATTGCTATAAATCAGGATAATCTAACCAAGTACGGCTATTTGGTACAGTTGTACGAGGGTCATGATGAGGTAGTCATTGAGGGTCAGAGCCTGACTATTGACGGTCAATCGGTCCAGGAATATACCTTTAATCAGGATTATTACTTCATGATGGGAGACAACCGTCATAACTCCGTAGATTCAAGGTTCTGGGGATTGGTCCCTGAGGATCATATAATGGGCAAACCCCTGTTTGTTTGGATGTCGATCGACAGCAATCAAAGCTGGCTGAAGAAGATCCGCTGGAACCGTTTGTTCACAGCTATCAAATAAACTACCAGTCGATCGGCTCTAGGTCGTGGTCTTTCAGGTAGGTATTGGCCTGACTGAAATGGCGGCTACCAAAGAACCCGCGATGTGCGGCCAAGGGAGAAGGATGCGGGGAACGCAAAACCAAATGCTTTGAAGTATCAATAACCTGCCCTTTACGCTGGGCATAGCTGCCCCATAACATGAATACCACATGCTGCTTGCGTTCGGATATCAGACGGATGGCGGCATCGGTAAATTCCTCCCAGCCCTTTCCCTGATGTGAACCGGCTTGGTACGCTTTGACCGTTAAGGTGGCATTGAGCAACAAAACTCCTTGATCCGCCCATCGTTCCAGATTGCCAGAACCGGGAAGGGGAACGCTCAGGTCGTTCTGCAATTCCTTGAAAATATTGATCAGAGAGGGCGGTTGCGGTATGCGATCGTTGACAGAAAAGCACAACCCGTTAGCTTGGCCGGGACCGTGATAAGGATCCTGACCCAGTATTACCACTTTCACTAAGGAAAACGGGCACCTGTCGAAAGCGGAGAAAATTTGTTTGGCAGGCGGGAAAACACGGTCTTGCTGATACTCGGATTTAACGAACTCCGCAAGTCTCACAAAATAGGGTTTTCTGAACTCTTCAGCTAAAACTTGCTTCCATTGCTCATCGATGCGAACCTCCATGGCCAATTTTTGGTTTAATAAACTAAATTTAACTTCAAAGTAGCAAATGCTTTTGCAAGTTAGTATTAACTTTATTTCGTAAATTAAATTGAGAACAATTTGTCAAACATGGTAACCGCTGTCACCAAAGGGGTTAAAGTGAGTGTAGAAACCGAATATCAGCCGGAGTATTCCAGTCCTAGTCAGCATCATTACGTTTTTACTTATCGCATCTCCATTGAAAACGGAGGCGCTCATACCATCCAATTAAAAAGACGCCGTTGGTACATACACGACGCCAATACCTCAGTACGCACGGTTGAGGGTGAAGGTGTAGTGGGGCAACAGCCTGTATTGGAACCCGGTGAGAAACACCAGTACATCTCGGGCTGCAATCTTAAGTCGGGTATTGGCAAAATGCACGGCTATTACGAAATGGAACAGCTTATTGATGGCAGTAAGTTTAAAGTGAGTATTCCGGAGTTCCAGATGATATTCCCTTTTAAATTGAACTGAACTTGTTAAAGCATTCATGGGCCAGAGCATGGCACTATTTGACCTACTGGCTGGATGCTGTTAATTCTCATTCTCTCCATGCTCCCTTTATCTACAGCCTGTTTACTGAAGTCATCCAACCCCAATACACGCTCAAGTTGGAATCTCTGGAACACTTTCTCAAGGAGCTTTACTTGGAGACCGACATCATACTGGTGAATGACCTGGGGGCCGGCGCCGACCAGGATCAAAAACCTGCGAAGCGGGTGATCGGCCGTATTGCTAAGAATAGCCACAACCCTAAAGTGGCTCAATTGCTATACAGGCTGGTACAACACTTCAATTGTCGTAAAGTACTGGAATTGGGCACCAACCTGGGTTTAACTACCATGAATTTGGCAAAAGCTGCTCCGCAAGGAACTATTGCCACTATGGAAGGGTGCCCGAATCTGGCTGAACGGGCACAAAAGCATTTCAAGAAGTTCGGGCTTAAGAATATTAAACCCTATGTGGGTGCT
>JAOTYN010000427.1 GCA_029861825.1 Cyclobacteriaceae bacterium | reverse complement strand
GTATCGTACTGCATATGGATGATATTGTTCCTGATAGCGCACCAAGCCCTTGAAATCATCGCTCCCTATCCTGTTGATCCAATTCTCTTCTAAAGGTATTCCTCCATCAAAGGCCGGCCCAAAATAAGCAAGAGCCAAGGAATAAGGTCCTAACAACCACTTATATCCAGCACAGATCAGGGCATCGGGGTTTATTTCCACCATGTCAAAGGGCATCGCTCCAACCGTTTGTGTGCCGTCCACAATCAACATAGCTCCCACCTCCCGGGTGCGTTTGCGAATGGCCTTAAGATCAAATAAAGTGCCGTCAGCCCAATGCACGGTACCTACCGCCACCGCTGCGGTTTTTTCATCAATGGAATCCAAAATTTTGGTATTCCATAATTTACCCCGGCCTTTTTTTGCATGAGGTGCACTAATGATCCGCAGTTCCATACCCTGTTCCTTACATAAACGGGTCCAACAATAAATATTGCTGGGAAATTGCTCCTCCAGGGCGATCACGTTCTCCCCTTTACTCACCGGTAAATTTTTGGCCACTGTGGCCAAACCATAAGAAACCGAGGGCATAACGGAAATCCTCAAAGGCTCGGGGGCATTTACCAGGGTGGCAAAGTTTTGTTTAAGACCATCAACAGGTTCAAAAAAGTCTTGAACGCCGATAGTAAAGGGCTGCTGCTTTCTCAACATAGCCTGGTGCCCGGCCGCTACAGTCTCGTGGGTTAAGGGTCCCATATAGGCGCAGTTGAGATAGGCTATATCATCAGGAATTCCGAATCGATGACTTTGGCACTCCATTGGTTGTTAGTTTATGGTACTTTTTAAGTCAGCACTGGTGATCAAACGGACTCCTGCTTGCTGCATATCTTTTAAGGCAATCTCCCCGTCTTGGGGGTGCAGATTGACTGCCCGGGTGGCATCCGTAATAACTGCGGTGTTAAAACCTAGCTTTACGGCGTCCAAAGCCGTGAACTTTACACAATAATCCGTAGCCAAGCCCACAATAAACACCTCCGTGATCCCTTGTGAATGGAAGTAATCCCCTAACCCGGTATCTTTGGTGTGACCGTTATCAAAGAATCCACTATAGCTGTCGATATTCATATCGGTGCCTTTCTGAAAAACCATCTGAATAGCATCCACATTCAAGTCATCGGAAAATGCTGCCCCTTTTGAATGCTGCACGCAATGATCCGGCCAAAGTACCTGTTCCAAACCGTTTAGATCAATGACGTCTCCAATTTTTGCTCCAGCGTGATTGCTAGCGAAACTAAGGTGCTGCGCCGGATGCCAATCCTGAGTAGCTACCACCTGGCTAAATAATGGGAGCAATTCATTGACCAGGGGAACAACTGCATCCCCGGAAGGAACCTCAAGTGCACCTCCGGGCAGGAAGTCATTCTGGATGTCCACCAGTAGTAAGGCCTTCATTTTAAGTGACGCAGTTTCAAAATAAGTTCTGTTTTTAAATGGTGCAAGGACTTTTCCAAACCCACCACATAGCTGTGAGGATTAACAAATCGTCTTACAGCTTTGTCCAACTGCGCTATTTCATTACGGACCTTCTCCCGTATCTCATGAATATCGGGTTCGTGGTAAACCAATTGGCCATCTTTAAATATGGGCTCTAGTAAATCTCGGTAGGAAACTCCTGAAGTAATTTTTTTTCTGCGAGTAACATCCATAGGATCTATCAAGACATAATCCTCAGATAGCTCAGTATTCAGATCATAAATCATATCCGCTACCATCTTGCCGTTGCTGGTAAATCGACGCACCTGCTGAATCCCTGGGTTATTCACTTTAATCGCTTGCTCCGACAGTTTAAGTTTGTAGTTCCAGTCTTCATCTTTACGGACGGCACTCAGCTTGTATACTCCTCCCAGCGCTGGCTGGTCAAAAGCGGTAACTAATTTAGTGCCCACACCCCATGTATCGATATCCGCCGCCTGATCGTTGAGACTGGTTATGATGTTCTCGTCCAGATCATTGCTGGCCACTATTTTTGCATCTTGAAAACCCGCTTGATCCAGCATTTTACGGGCTCTATTGCTAAAATAGGCCAGATCACCGGAGTCTATGCGTATACCAAGCAATTCTTTACCCTGTTCCCTCAGTGCTTTACCTACCTCAATAGCATGTCGGACTCCCTGTAAAGTGTCATAGGTATCCACTAAGAATACGCAATTATTGGGCATGGCATGGGCGTATCTATGGAAGGCCTCCAGTTCATTATCAAAGGACATCACCCAGCTATGAGCGTGCGTGCCGGCTACCGGGATGTTGAACAATTTACCGGCCAATACATTGGAAGTAGAACTACAGCCGCCAATGTAGGCTGCACGGCTGGCGCTGAGCGCACCGTCAATGCCCTGTGCCCGTCGCAACCCAAACTCCATGATCATCTCCCCCTTGGCAGCCTCAAAGACCCTGGCTGCTTTGGTGGCAACCAACGATTGGTAGTTGATCAGGTTAAGTAACGGTGACTCCAATAGCTGACATTGAATAATGGGGCCTTGAATGCGGATCAGCGGTTCATGCGGAAATACCACCGTCCCCTCAGGGATGGCATCCACCTGACATTGAAACTTCAAATTTTTTAAATACGAAAGAAATTCTTCCTCAAAAAGCGGTGTTTGATCATGGCCTTTTAACTGCCTGAGGTAAGCCAGGTCCTCTTCCACGAATTGGTATTGCTGCAAAAATTCGATCACATAGCTGAGTCCGCAGGTAATGGTAAAACCACCCTTAAAGGGATTTTTACGAAAGAAAAGATTGAATACGCTTTCTTCTTCACCTCTACCTTCTTTCCAAAAGGCGTAGGCCATGGTGAATTGATACAGATCCGTTAGTAAAGCTAACGAGCCACCATAGAGGTCATTGGTAATTTTCACACCCTATGATAATAAAAAAAGGTCATATAGACCTTCTCATGTGTGGAATACCGGGAATTTATAGCAGTTCCAGCTGCTCCTCTTTTATGTCAATGTTGTGATAGACTTTTTGTACATCGTCATCGTCTTCCAGAGTATCGATTAGTTTCATCACTTTTCCCAGAGCCTCATCATCCAGCTCCACTAGAGTATTAGGTATTCTTTGAAGTTCTGCATTCTCCGCTTCGATTTGCAGGGATTCCAGCTTACGCTGCATGCTGCCAAAATCTTCCATAGCACAAATAATGTGCATATAACCGTCGGCTGTTTCTACCTCCTCCGCTCCCGCATCTATAAGCTCCAGTGTTAGGTCATCGATATCCGTACTTTGCGGAGTGTACACCGTAAACACACCCTTGCGATCGAAAATAAACTCCAGGGATCCATTAGTGCCCAGGTTGCCTCCGTATTTAGAAAAGGTCGACCGAACCGACGAAACGGTGCGATTCAGATTATCGGTGGTGGTTTCCACAAATACTGCCACTCCATGAGGTGCATAACCCTCATAGGTAGTTTCTGTGTAATTCTGCGAATCATCCCCAGACCCTTTGCTGATGGCTCTGTCAATATTGTCCTTGGGCATATTAACACCCTTGGCATTCTGTATGGCCAATCTCAATCGGGGATTACCCTCAGGATCGGGGCCTCCTGTTTTCGCAGCCACGGTGATCTCCTTGATCAGCTTAGTGAAAATTTTACCCCGCTTAGCGTCCTGGGCGCCCTTCCTTCGTTTTATATTTGCCCATTTACTATGTCCA
>JAOTYN010000054.1 GCA_029861825.1 Cyclobacteriaceae bacterium | reverse complement strand
TTTATTGCTCATGCTTTATGCGCTTAATTTTTAAAATTTTACCACCTTACCTGTCCGTCGCCTCTGACTACCCACTTTTCTGTGGTCAACTTTTCCAGGGCAAAAGGACCCCTGGCGTGTAGCTTTTGGGTAGAGATCCCAATTTCAGCTCCCAAACCAAATTCTGCTCCATCAGTAAATCGTGTGGAAGCATTGGCAAACACCGCCGCCGCGTCCACGGTCTGCAAGAAATTTTCGCACTGCTTGGAGTCTTCGGAAATAATAGCTTCGGAATGTTTGGATGAGAACTTCCGGATGTGTGCCAGTGCCTCGTCCATATCATTCACCACCTTAACAGAGCATTTGTAATCCAAAAACTCCCTTCCGAAATCCTCAGGTTGGGCTCTTTTGATCCTGGGGAAATCATGCTTTTCCAGAATTTCATAGGCCGAGTCATCGGCATAGATCTGCACCTGGTACTCGTTCATACCATCCATGATCATAGGTAGGAACTGGGCTGCAACCGAGCGATCCACCAAAATCGTGTCCAGGGCATTGCACACGGAGGGACGGGATACCTTGGCGTTTACCACGATATCGGCAGCCTTGTTAAGATCGGCTGACGCACTGACGAAAGTATGGCAAACGCCAGCCCCGGTCTCAATGGTAGGTACGGTGGAGTTGGCCCTGACAAAATCGATCAACTCCTGCGATCCTCTTGGAATAATAATATCGATGTATTGGTCGGCTTCCAGCATCTCTTTCACAAATTTGCGGTTGGTTGGAAGCAGCGCGAAGGCGTCCTTATTAACCCCGTTCTTTTCCAGCGCCTGGTGGATCAGAGATACTAGATACTTATTTGAATGATAGGCATCGGAACCACCGCGCATCACCCCCGCATTGCCGGAACGAATGCATAGTGCCGCTACATCAATGGTGACATTAGGTCGTGATTCGTAGATCAGCCCCACCACCCCCAAGGGGCTGGTGATTTTCTGAACGGTTAGTCCATTTTCCTTTTTTAAAATACTGATAACCTGTTGAGTAGGATCTGGAAGTTTAGCTACTTGATTAATAGATTCCACAAGTCCTTGAATGCGATCGTGATTCAGTAGCAGCCGGTCCTTCTTGGGGTCGCTGTCGGCCATACGCACCAGGTCTTTTTGGTTCTCTTCAATGATGTTTACATTGTTCTCTTTGACCAGGGTGGCCAGCGTGTAAAGGATGTCTTTTTTCTGCTGATCGCCTAGGGCCCGCATTTGTAATGAGGCCTCTTGAACTTTTTCCAAAATGGGTATGATCGATTCCATTTCCTGCCTGACGGTGTCTGAAGTGGTTTCCAAAGTTAACTAAGATTAATTATAATAATATGATTTCAGTTCTGGGAGCTATTTCGAAAGATTTATTGTCCAGGTTCTCCAGGATCTCTTTGGAAGAGATCATAGCACGGGCTACCGCAAATGAAGCCTGATCCCCATTGAGTATTTCAAAAACCTCTCCTCTTTCGAAGTTCTCAATTATTTTCTTAACTCCCTCTAGTTTGAGGCCTTGATTTTCTCTTAAGGCCTGGCAAGTGACATGGTCGACCTGTAGCTTACCACGCACTAAGTTGCCGCTCAACAGCCACTTCATCCTTTCCTCCGAGCTGCTTTGCTGTGGTTTACAAACCGTCCCCGTCTCCCCATTGATGGCTTTTAAAATGGCTTCGGGCTTTCGACTGTTGAATATCACGGTTTTGATCCCCATTTTAGTGGCCAGCCGGGCAAAGGTAAGTTTAGTGCTCATGCCCCCCAGACCTAATTCGGTTTTTTCAGCCCTGGCCAGACCCAGTATGCTTTCATCAATTTGTTCAATAAAGGAAATTACCCGGTCCTGTTGGTCGTATACTCCGTCTACCGAGGTGCCCAGCAGCATAACATCTGCTCCAAAACCTACTGCTAGCAGTGTGGCCAATTCATCGTTGTCGGAAAATTTTAATTCCAAATTACTCACTACGTCATTTTCATTAGCGATGGGAATGATCCCGTTTTTCCATAGTTCCTCAAATGTGGCTTTCAGTTGTTGAAATTGGGAAGGGTGGGTAAAGTGTTGCCGTTCACAAAGGCTTTGCGCGATACAGATCTCATAAGGGGCAAAAAACTGCGTGTATTTGTTGATCAATAGGGGATTGCCTATGGCAGCAGCAGCTTTGCGCTCAATGATGTTGCCTTGATAATTACTTAAAAAATTTCGGCCGTTCCCTACAGCACCCGACGATACAATGATTACGTTGTACTTGTCGTGAATGGAAGCGATCTGCCTGGTAATATCTACCATGGCCACCTGATCCAGGTCCCCGCTTTCCTTAGTGATGGAGGCAGTGCCGATCTTTAGGATTAGTATGGGTTTCATGAATTTCTTGGAGAATCAGCAAAGTATGTACAAAAATATAAAATTTGTACAATTTTTTCACAATATTTTAATAATTATTTTTTAAAGGTCCTGGTATTTCTTGGTTGGAGTTCCAAAGGATTTTACTAAGGAGAATTTCTGCGAATCTAATCGTCGGGTACAAGAATAAATAACACCGTCAAATCCGTAAAATTACCAGGTTTAAACTTATTTAAAATTATTCTAAATAAGCTTTAGTCCAACCTTTATCCCTGTGATTTTCAACAAGATGATTGCAGTACTCCTATAGGGTAAACCCCGTGTAATAATTAGGTGAAAAAAGTATTTGAAATAAAAGGATGGCATATTACATTTGTGGCAGTCTTAAGGACCTGAGTGCCTCAATGATAAAGTCTAAAAATTTTATGTTCGCAACGCAACGCTCTGCCTACCTCTCCATAATAACTTTTGTCTTTTCGTTTTTCATTCTAACAAGTGCCTGGGCACAGTCGGATACCACGGATGTCGAATCCACTGATCAACCCACTACCGAAGCTGCCACCTCTCAGGGTGGCATTTCTTCTGATCCCGCGGTGATCACCGCGGGAGAAGCCCTGTTCCAGGGTAACTGCAGGGCTTGTCATGCGGTGAATCAGAAACTGGTAGGTCCGGCCTTAGCCGGTATATACGATCGCCAGGATATGGATTGGATCAAAGCTTTTGTAAAAAATTCCCAGGCGATGATCGCCAGCGGCGACGAGTATTCGGTGGCGCTCTATGAAGAGTACAACAATACCATGATGACCTCCTTTAACTTTTCAGACGAGGAGATTGAATCCATCATTGCCTATGTTAAGTTTGAAGCGGAGAACGCCGCTGCCGCTGCAGAGACCCCGGAGGGAGTACCGGAAGACGGAACCACAACTACAGCAACAGGGCCCAGTAAGTATCTGACCGCAGTGATCGTAGGATTGGTGGTGGTACTGCTGCTCATATTAATTGTACTCTTCCTGATACTCGGCTTCCTTACCAAGTTCCTGAAGGAGCGTAAGGATGATCTGGATGAGGCCGACCGGGAGATGATTGATCAAAAGTTTGATTTTGGCAAGCTTACGCGTAACCCGGCCTTCATTGGTATTGTGGCCTTTATATTCGGCATTTTTGTAGTAAAAGCGGTTCTCGATGGACTATACCAGGTAGGCATCCAGCAGGGGTATGCCCCTAAGCAGCCCATTGCTTTCTCTCACAAATTACATGCCGGCCAATACGAGATCGACTGCAATTATTGCCATACCGGCGTGCGCAAAAGCAAGTCGGCTAACATCCCATCGGCGAATATTTGTATGAACTGTCACGGACAGATCAAAACAGAATCACCGGAGATCCAAAAGATCTACGCGGCCATCGAAGAGAATACACCCATTGAATGGGTACGGGTGCACAACTTACCGGACCTGGCTTATTTCAACCATGCACAACATGTAGCAGTAGGCAATCAGGAATGTGAAAGCTGTCACGGAGAAATAAAAGAAATGGAAGTGGTGGAACAATTTGCTCCGCTTACTATGGGGTGGTGTATCAACTGCCATAAAGAGACTAATATAAATACCAAAGGCAATGCCTACTATGATAATTTGGTAGAACTTCATTCACAGCACAGCAAAGAACCTCTTAAAGTAGAGGATCTCGGAGGCCTGGAATGCGCTAAATGTCATTACTAATCAAAATCTACTGGAGAATTTACTGATCGTATGAGTAACAGTAAGAAACAATACTGGAAAGGGTTAGAGCAACTATCTAATGATCCTGGATTTGTAGAATATGCAAACAAGGAGTTTCCAGAGTACCTGCCTATAAATGAGAATAAAGAAGGCGCGGAATCCGCCCCTTCCTCTAGAAGGGACTTTTTGAAAATGATGGGATTCAGCGTAGCCGCTGCTTCCCTGGCTGCTTGTGAGGCCCCGGTGCGTAAAGCAATACCGTACCTAAACAAGCCTGAAGAAATTGATCCGGGCATCCCCAACTACTATGCCTCAACTTACGCTCAAGGCGGGGACTATTGCAGTATTGTAATTAAGACCCGTGAAGGCCGCCCCATCAAGGTTGAGGGGAATAAATTATCTAAAGTCACCTACGGAGGTGTAAGTGCGCAGGTGGAAGCCTCGGTGCTTTCGCTTTACGATCAGGAGAGACTACGAGGGCCGTATGCGGCAGGTGCAGCCACAGATTGGGCCACCCTTGATCAGGAGGTGATCAGCAAACTATCGGCCAGCCAAAATATCAGGATCGTGTCCAACACCGTTATGAGTCCTACTACATACAAAGTGGGAGCGGAGTTCATGGCGAAATTTCCTAATGCCAAGCCGGTAACCTATGATGCACAATCCGCTCATGGTATACTGCAGGCCAACCAGCTGAGCTTTGGGAAGGCTACTATCCCCGCTTATGATTTTAGTAAAGCTGAGGTAATTGTCAGCTTGGCCGCTGATTTCCTGGGAACCTGGATTGCACCTACTGTTTATGCCCATCAATATGCTAAGCGCAGAAAACTGGGTGGTGGTAAAAAGTCCATGTCCCGTCATTATCAATTCGAGTCTAACCTCTCTCTCACGGGCTCCAACGCCGACTATCGCACTCCCGTAAAACCCTCTCAGCAGGGATTAATTGCCGCTGCCCTATATAATAAGGTGGCCGCCAAGGCCGGTGCCGCTTCTATGAACGTATCGTCTATCGACGTGCCTTTCCTGGATAAGGCGGCAAACAGTCTGTGGGAAGCACGGGGAAAAAGCCTGGTTGTTTCCGGCTCCAATGATACCAATGTGCAGGTAGCGGTAAATGCCATTAACGATCTATTAGGCAATTACGGCAGCACAGTGGACCTGGATCGTCCGGTGAATTTCCGCAAAGGAAATGACGCTGACATGTCGGAGTTCATTGAAGAGGTAAGCTCAGGCAGGGTAGACGCAGTCATTTTCTACAACTGTAACCCCATATATGATCATCCGCAAGGTGTTTTGTTACAGGCCGAGCTTGAGAAAGTAGGTCTTAAGATCTCAACTTCAGGCCGTATGGACGAAACCGCCACGCTTTGTGACTATGTGGCGCCTGACCATCATTATCTGGAATCTTGGAATGACGCCGAACCTCAACAGGGTCAGTACAGTTTATGTCAGCCGGGCATCACGCCCTTATTCGACACCCGTCAGGCGCAAAGCAGTGCCTTGGTGTGGTGCGGGGCCAGTGAAACAGATTATTTCAATTTCCTGCAAAATAACTGGCGTACTTCATTCTTCCCTAATTCAGGAGCCCCGGATTTCGAGACCTTCTGGCACCAGAGCTTATTTGATGGGGTAGTAGAAATGAACACTCCTTCAAAAGAACTTGGCGAGGCCCCGGAGATCGCAGCCGACTCTACTGATATTGCACCGGCGGCGGTCATGGCGGGAGGCTTCTCTGCAGATTTATCAGCAGTGGCGCGGGCTTTGGGTGCCGGTTACAATGCTGAGAGCGCCGAAACGGAATTAGTGATCTACCAAAAGGTAGGTCTGGGTACTGGTGAGCAGGCCAATAACCCCTGGCTACAGGAATTGCCAGATCCTATCTCAAAAGCCGTTTGGGACAACTACCTTACCGTTTCGCAGAAATTCGCCCGTGAGAACGGCTTGAAGATAGAAGAAGATCGAACTTCCAGGGTCAATTTGACGGTGGGAGGACAAACAGTAAATGTACCGGTAATGATACAGCCCGGTCAGGCTCACGGAACTGTGGGATTGGCCTTGGGTTATGGTAGGGCTAAGGCCGGCCGGGTAGCTAATAATATAGGTGTAAACGCTTTCCCATTGGTAACGGTAACCGGTGGCATACCTCACTATGAGGCCACCTCTGGAGTAAGTATTGAGGTTACCAAGGAGAAGCATCGCATTGCCCGTACCCAAACTCATGAAACCTACATGGGCCGGGAAACCATAATTCAGGAGGCTTTACTTTCAGAATATCAGGAGAACGAGCATGCGGGAGAATTTGCTCCCAAGATCGCTACCTGGAAAGGTCCTGAAGAAAAAGTAGCTCCTCATAAAATATCCCTTTGGAAGCATCACCAGGATGAGTATGTAAACCATCATTGGGGAATGGCTATAGATCTAAACTCCTGTACGGGGTGTGCCGCCTGTACTATTGCATGTCAGGTGGAGAATAACATTCCAGTGGTGGGCAAAGACGAGATCCTAACCAGAAGGGAAATGCACTGGATTCGCATCGACCGTTACTACAGCAGTGTCGGTGTGAATAATTACAGTGAACTGGAAGTTGCATCGGAAAACCCCGAAGTGACCTTCCAGCCTATGATGTGTCAGCATTGTAACAACGCACCTTGTGAAACGGTATGTCCGGTAGCGGCTACCACTCACAGCACTGAGGGACTAAATCAAATGGCCTATAACCGCTGTATTGGTACCCGCTATTGCGCCAATAACTGTCCTTTTAAAGTACGCCGGTTCAACTGGTTCAAGTATCACGACAACACACAGTTTGCCGAAAATACTTCCATGAGCAATACTTTGGGAAGGATGGTGCTGAATCCGGATGTAACCGTACGTTCTCGGGGAGTTATGGAAAAATGTACCATGTGTGTGCAGCGTATTCAGGCAGGCAAGTTGGTAGCTAAGAAGGAGAAACGCCGGCCCACCGACGGGGACATTGACACCGCTTGTGCCACTGCATGTCCTACGCAGGCCATAACATTCGGAGACCTTAACGATACCGACAGTCAAATCAGCAAGCTGCTGAAGATCGAACATCACGACGATCACAAAACGGTGCAAGAGCCAAGAGCCTACACTGTGCTACAAGAACTTAACGTAGATCCTAATGTTTTCTACTTGCGAAAAATTAGGAATAAAGAAGTAGATAACGCTTAAATATAGATAGCATGCAGGTAGTATCACCCGTAAGAGAACCTTTAGTAACCGGAAAGAAGACCTACCATGACGTTACCAACGACATATGCGGAAGGGTAGAGGAGAAGCCTTCCAAGTCTTGGCTATTGGCCATGGCGGTTTCCTTGACGGCCCTGGCTGCCGGAGGATGGGCACTGGGCGAAACCCTGTGGGAAGGGATTGGCATGTGGGGCTTGAACCGCACCGTAGGATGGGCCTGGGATATCACCAACTTTGTATGGTGGGTAGGTATCGGGCACGCCGGCACACTGATCTCAGCCATCTTATTGTTATTCCGTCAAAAATGGCGTATGTCCATTAACCGGGCTGCAGAGGCCATGACTATTTTTGCTGTTATTTGTGCCGCTATGTTCCCCATTGTGCACATGGGTCGCCCTTGGTTGGGTTTTTACTGGGCGTTGCCGCTGCCAAATACATTTGGGTCGCTGTGGGTGAATTTCCACTCGCCTTTATTATGGGATGTGTTTGCTATTAGTACATACTTCAGCGTTTCCCTGGTGTTCTGGTATATGGGCTTAATTCCCGATTTCGCCACCATCAGAGACCGCGCTAAAGGCATTTCCAAAGTGATTTACGGTGCCCTGAGCTTTGGCTGGGACGGAGCAGCCAGAACCTGGTCGCGTTACGAAACTGTTTCACTGATCCTGGCAGGACTGGCTACCCCTTTGGTACTATCCGTACACACCATTGTATCATTCGACTTTGCTACCTCGGTTATTCCCGGTTGGCACACCACCATCTTTCCTCCATATTTCGTGGCAGGAGCTATTTTCTCAGGTTTTGCCATGGTAATGACCCTAATGCTGGTCACCAGAAAAGTATACAAACTGGAGGACTACATAACTATAAAGCACATCGAACTGATGAACATCATTGTGATGGTAACCGGTTCAATAGTAGGTGTGGCCTACATTACGGAATTATTCATGGCCTGGTACTCAGGCGTGGAATACGAACAGTATGCATTCTTGAATCGCACCTCTGGCCCTTATGCTTGGGCATACGCTATGATGATGACCTGCAATGTAGTGTCGCCGCAGTTGTTCTGGTTTAAGAAGATCCGTACCAGTATCACCGCGTCCTTTGTACTATCCATTGTGGTTAACGTCGGTATGTGGTTTGAACGCTTTGTGATCATTGTTACTTCGTTGCACCGCGATTATCTGCCTTCCAGTTGGGCGATGTTCCATCCTACACTTTATGATATAGGGGTGTATTTGTTCACCTTCGGGTTTTTCTTTACTGCGTTCTTCCTGTTCGCCAAGTTCTTCCCGGTGATCAACATTGCAGAGATTAAAAGTATTTTAAAGTCGGATTCCGAAAAGACCGCTACCGTAAAAACGGTGGCGGAAAATGTAAACGAATAAAATATGGATAGCGGTAAAAATTATCTTGTCGGCATTTATGAAGACGAAGATGTGCTGCTGGCAGCAGTGAAAAAGGTACGCTCTTCGGGGGTGAAGATCCATGAAGTGTTTTCGCCTTACCCCGTACACGGGTTGGATGAAGCTCTGGGGTACAAGCGAACGCGTTTGCCTATAGCGGCATTTATGTTCGGTTTTCTGGGAACCCTGCTAGCCCTGATCATGCAAACATACATGCTGGCAATCGACTGGCCCATGATCATTGGAGGAAAGAATTACACTTCTGTAACTTATGTACCGGTCACCTTTGAGATGACGGTACTGCTGTCCGCTTTCGGAATGGTAGGGACCTTCCTGGTAGTCAGCAATATGAAACCTTGGGCCAAGCCTCGAATTTTCGACCTTCGAAGCACCGATGACAAACATGTTATGGCTGTTGATCTCGACGAAAATAGCCAAAGCCCGGAAGAGATTACCAACGTACTAAATGAGAGCGGCGCCTCGGAAGTGAATAGCAAGCAATTTGAAGATTAATTGATGAGTATGTATCATAAAATCAACTGCCTTTTAACAATAGCCTTGACAGGGCTGCTAGCGGCTTGTGGTGCCAAAGGCGACAGGACCGGGTATGAATATTCACCCCAAATGTATCATTCAGTGCCTTATGACGGCCTTACCCAGATAACCGATCAAGACGCAGGTAAATTAATCAGTAACCGGGAGGACGGTAAGGGCGAATTCTACAACTCCAACCCCAACAACCCCCACGAAATGAACATGCGGCAACCGCCGGCCAACACTGTAAGCCGCAACCAATATGGCTTACTTCCCATAAATATTCACAAGGACAGTTTCGACCTGGCCGCACAGGTGCTGAAGAGTCCTCTTCCTGACAATGAGGAAGTATTAGCCCAAGGAAAAGAATTGTATGAACGCTTTTGTATTCATTGCCACGGATCAACCGGTATGGGCGATGGCCTGGTGGGAGAGGTTTACCTGGGTGTAACGACTTATAATTCCGCCGCCGTTAAGGACAAAGCGGAAGGGCATATTTATCATGTGATCACTCACGGAAAAGGGCGCATGCTTTCGCATGCCTCCCAGTTAAGTCCCATGGAACGCTGGAAAATCGTTCGATATGTTCAAACCCTGCAGAAGCAGTAAGAAAGTTTATTAACATGACAGACGAAAAATTTGTATTTAGCTCTACCGCCAAAAGAAGGCTTTTGATCTTGGCCGTGGTGGGCGTGGTCTTACTGGTAATTGGAATATTTACCACCATGAACGCAGGGGGACATGAAGCGGTAGAAGCTGCGGGACACGGTGCTGATGCCGCGGCTGGTCATGGTGCGGAAGCTGCTGGACACGGTGAAGTTGCTGAAGGTCATCACGAAGCCGGATGGTTGCAAAGACTTTATGCCAATCTCTGGTTCCACAATGTGTACTTTGCCGGTATTGCCTTAATAGGTGTTTTCTTTGTGGCGGTACAATATGTAGCACAAGCCGGTTGGTCGGCACCCATAAAACGCATACCCCTGGCTTTCGGTAATTGGCTGCCCATAGCCGGGGTTCTGATGCTGGTCATATGGCTGGTGGCCAGTCACGATCTGTTCCATTGGACCCACAAGGAACTGTATGAGGTTGGAGGACCTAAATTTGATGAAATCATATATGGTAAAAAGGCATTTCTAAATACCGGTTTCTATTTATTCAGGATGGTCTTGTATTTTGCCCTGTGGTACACCTTCTTCCGCTGGATGCGGAAAGAAATTCTGCAGGAAGACCTGACCGGCAGCACCCAGCACTGGTTTAAGCTCATCAGGATCTCGGCAGGTTTTATCGTGATCTTTGCGGTAACCAGCTCTACCTCTGCCTGGGACTGGATTCTTTCTATCGATACTCACTGGTTCAGCACTATGATCGGCTGGTACGTTTTTGCCAGCTGGTGGGTAGCGGGCTTAGCTGCCATCACCTTGATCACCATCTATTTGAAAGAGCAAGGATATCTGAAAATGGTCAATTCCAATCACCTGCATGATTTGGGTAAGTTTGTTTTTGGCTTTAGTATTTTCTGGACTTATATCTGGATTTCACAATATCTGCTGATCTACTACGCCAATATACCGGAAGAGTCAGTATACTTCTTCGAACGTCTGAATAGTGATCAGTACGCTCCGGTATTTTATGTGATCTTGCTCATGAATTTTGTCTTCCCTTTCCTGGCTTTGATGACCCGGGATTCCAAGCGACATGTGATGTTCCTTAAGATCGTGTGTTCCGTGGTACTGGTAGGTCACTGGCTGGATTTTTATCTAATGGTAACACCTGGTACTATGAAGGAGAACGGAAGCTTTGGCTGGATGGAGATCGGTATGGCCATGATCTATTTGTCTGCCTTTTTATTTGTGATTTTAAGCAATATGGCCAAAGTGCCGTTGGTGGCCAAGAATCATCCTTTATTGGAAGAAAGTTTGCACCATCATATTTGACGAGGGTACAAACAAACGCTTTTTGTAGCGGTTTATTAATAAGAAATAAGTGCATAAATATTAACAAGTAATTATATGTTTCAAGTTGCAATTGGTATTGGTGTCGTCCTGGTATTGGTGATCTTATTGATGCTGTTCCGGGTGCAATCACTCTTGAACGTGGCCAAAGGTTCTGATAAAAAAATCGAATCTACCAGCAACCGAGTCAATGGTCTGTTATTCCTGCTGTTCATGATAGCAGGATTGATTGCCTTCTTCTGGTACAGCATTGCAGAGGTGGATAACTACAAGTTACCGAATGCTTCAGACCATGGGATTCTCACGGATCAAATGTTCTGGATCACCACCGTCATTACCGGGATCGTTTTTGTGTTGGGAAATATAGCTTTGTTCTGGTTTGCTTTTAGATATCAGTATAAAGAAGCCAATAAGGCAACCTTCTACCCTGACAATCATAAGCTGGAGATCATATGGACGGTAATTCCGGCCATTGTGTTGACGCTGTTGGTAGGATATGGATTAAAGGTATGGACCCAGATAACCGATGACCCTCCCCAGGGGGCTGAGGTAGTGGAGATCATGGGCTATCAATTTGCCTGGAAAGTACGTTACCCCGGCAAAGATGGCTTACTAGGTGCTTATGACTATCAAAAGATCGATGCCATCAATGAATTCGGTATGGATTTCAGCGATAAGGCCAATTTCGATGATTTTGTTCCCCGGGAGATCCACGTACCCAAAGGCCAGCCGGTGCTGTTGAAGATAAGGGCCAGGGATGTACTGCACAGTGTATACCTGCCTCACTTCCGGGTCAAGATGGATGCCGTACCCGGTATGCCTACCCGCTTTTGGTTCGTACCCACTAAATCCACCGCGGAAATGAGGGAAGAGACTGGCAACCCGGACTTCAATTACGAACTGGCGTGTACGGAGATCTGTGGAAGAGGCCATTTCTCCATGAGGATGGTGCTGGTGGTAGATGAACCTGCAGATTATAAGGCCTGGTATGCTATCCAAGAGCCATGGCTTACTCAGAATCCTTCCTACATGGCCCAGGTTCCGGCAAATCTACAGGAGGTAGCTTCTATTGCCACAGGACTGGAAACCGTTATTGACAATAATTAAAAGAACTTAAATTTTCCTTAGATGGATCAACATATAGCAGAAACCGCAGGATATCATGATGAACAGTGGCACGCCCATGGTCATCATAAGGAAAGCTTCGTTACTAAGTACATATTCAGTCAGGATCACAAAACTATTGCCAAGCAGTTCCTTATCACTGGAATCTTCTGGGCGGTAGTAGGAGGTATACTCAGTAGTATTTTCCGATTACAACTGGGATACCCCGACATGAGCCTGGAATGGTTGAGACCATTCTTGGGTGGCTGGATAACGGATACCGGCAAGCTAGATCCTGAATTTTATTTGGCCCTGGTTACCATGCACGGTACCATTATGGTATTCTTCGTGCTTACCGCAGGCCTGAGCGGAACCTTTAGTAATTTCTTGATCCCCTTGCAGATCGGCGCCCGTGACATGGCTTCAGGTTTTCTGAATATGCTGTCGTACTGGTTCTTCTTCCTTTCTTCAGTAGTGATGCTTTGTTCTTTCTTCCTAAAGACCGGACCGGCTTCCGGAGGATGGGTGATCTATCCGCCGTTAAGTGCCTTACCTCAAGCCATACAGGGAAGTCAGGGAGGAATGACCCTATGGCTAGTGTCCATGGCTTTGTTCATTATTTCCTCGCTGTTGGGAAGTATCAATTATATCACTACCATCATCAACTTAAGGACCAAAGGCATGACCTTTGCCAAATTGCCGCTCACTATATGGGCCTTTTTCCTGACCGCGGTAATCGGAGTATTGTCTTTCCCAGTATTGTTCTCGGCCGCCTTGCTATTGATATTTGACCGAAGTTTCGGTACCAGCTTCTATCTGTCCGATATCTATATAAATGGTGAGGCTTTACCTAACCAGGGTGGAAGTGCCATACTATTTCAGCACTTGTTTTGGTTCCTGGGTCATCCCGAAGTATACATTGTGATGCTTCCGGGACTGGGAATTACCTCTGAGATCATTTCTACCAATAGCCGAAAACCTATTTTCGGATACCGGGCCATGATTGGCTCCCTGTTGGGAATTGCTATTCTGAGCTTTATCGTATGGGCCCACCACATGTTTGTAACGGGAATGAATCCCTTCCTGGGTTCCATATTTATGATCTTGACTTTGATCATCGCGGTTCCCAGTGCGGTAAAAGTATTTAATTATCTGGCCACTTTGTGGAAAGGGAATATCCGGTTTACGCCGGGGATGCTGTTTTCCATAGGGTTGGTATCTTTCTTTATCTCAGGAGGTCTTACCGGTATCTACTTAGGTAATGCTGCTATTGACATCCCTTTGCATGATACCTATTTCGTAGTGGCGCATTTTCATCTGGTCATGGCCAGTGCATCATTCTTTGGGATGCTGGCCGGGGTATACCATTGGTTCCCTAAAATGTTTGGCCG
>JAOTYN010000053.1 GCA_029861825.1 Cyclobacteriaceae bacterium | reverse complement strand
GCCCCAAGCAGATGCCGGCACTGATGGTGAATTGAATTGTGCGGTCAGCAGTCTCAGCCTGGACGGCAGCGGATCTGATAGCGACGCTAATATCAGCTACCAATGGTCGACCAGTAATGGTAACATTACTTCAGGGATCACTTCGCTAAACCCTACGGTAGATCAGGCGGGAACATACACACTAACTGTCACTAATACACAGACCGGGTGCAGTAGCTCCGATCAGGTAGTGGTGAATAATAACGCCTCCTTGCCTCGAGCAGATGCCGGAAGAGGCCAGGCCATTGGCTGTAACAACAGCACTGTGGAGCTTAGGGGAGATAACTCCTCCAGTGGTAGTCAATTTTCGTATTCCTGGAATACTGCCAATGGGAATATAGTTTCAGGGCAAAGCACCACCACCCTGATAGTAGATGCACCGGGGACTTATACCCTTACTGTGACCAATGAAAACACAGGTTGTTCCAACTCCGATCAGGTAAGTGTGACCCAGGACATCACCTTGCCGGCAGTGGATGCGGGGGCGGATAAAATGATTGGTTGTAATACCCCTGAGGTACAACTAGACGGATCTGGGTCGGCTCAAGGAAATCAGTTTCATTACCGCTGGACCACCACTGAGGGAAATATTGTGGGTAACGCCTCGTCACAGTTGATTACCGTAGATCAGGCCGGAGTTTATAGACTGACTGTTACTAATACCAACACAGGTTGCGTCCAAAGCGATCAAGTGACTGTCACCGGCAATACTACATTGCCAAGGGCACAAGCCGGTCCCAATAAAACGTTGGATTGCGAAAACCCCACGGCACAATTGGGTATTGGCCAAACCACCCAGTCGGACAACTTCCGCTACCGCTGGAGTACTAGTGATGGCAATATTGTATCCGATGCTAACCAATCCCTGATTATGGTAGATCAAGCAGGAACCTACTCACTGGTTGTTGAGAATACCCTTACAGGTTGCAGTGACCAAGACGAGGTAAGGGTTACAGGAGATGGCCAGCCTCCATTGGTAGATGTAGGTAGTGATGAAATTGTTACTTTTGGTGAAAGCATCCAGTTAAATGCCTTTAGTGATCCCGGAGTGCAATATCAATGGAGTCCATCTCATCTAATGGATAATCCCCATATCCCTAATCCTGTAGTAACTCCCACCCAGACAGTAACCATTACCTTAACCGTAACAGATGCTCAGGTTGCAGCTCGCAGGATCAGTTAATATTGACGGTTCCACTGGCCGAGGATCTGGTCATTCCTAACAGTTTCAGTCCCAATGGCGATGGTGTGAATGATACCTGGAAAATACCGGGAATTGAGAACTTGGGTGGTTATCAACTGGAGATATTTAATCGCTCAGGAATGAGGGTGCACTCCGGAAATTCAGCTTGGGATGGCAGTTATGGAGGTGAAATACTACCAACGGGCACCTATTTCTTTCTTTTCAAGTTTCAGGACCAACCGTCCCGAAATGGGCATGTAAACATAATCAAGTAATGCGAAGGCTCATTATAACTATCATAATCGCTTTGCTGGTTCATACAGCCAACGGACAAAATCGTCCGCAGTTCAGCTTGTACAACTTGAACAACTACCTGATCAATCCCGCCATAACCGGGGCGGAACAATACGGTGATCTGCGCTTAGGCTATAGAAATCAATGGCAAGGTTTAAGCGGTGCGCCAGTTACGTACTACCTTTCATACCATACCCCCATAGGGGCTCAATTCCTAAAATCAAAGGACCTTCAAAGGGGTTATCAACTAGATCCTTATAACAAGCCAGCCAATGACCGGCCCAGCAGTACTGCCCACCACGGACTAGGCGGCTTAGTATTGATTGACGAGATTGGCCCTTTTAATCATACTCAGGTCAGTGTCTCATACGCTTATCATTTGACACTTAGCAGTGATCTGGCCCTGTCGGCAGGAGCCTCAGTGGGCTATGCACAAAATAGTATCGACTATAGTGAAGTAGTATTTGAAAATGACCAGGATAATGTATTGGGCGAAGGCGTAGTGCGGGATAAAGGTGTAGATGGCTCCATAGGAATGTGGTTGTACAGTCAAAAATTTTATCTGGGAATTTCGGGGCTCAAGAAATTCAGTAAGGGCTTTGAGGTCAATGATACTGAATTCAGCAGTGATGAGCAGTGGTACTGGACGCTGAGTGGGGGTTATAAGTTCAGTTTGTCCAGAGATGTGTCCTTGATGCCAAATTTATTGCTGCGATACCCTCAGGGAGCACCCCTATCTTATGATGCGGGGATCATACTATCCTATAAGGACAGATTATGGGCTGGTGGAAGCTATCGAAATCATAAATCCATTATTGTGCTGGCCCGATTCGGAATCAGCGAGCTGCTGGATCTTGGTTACTCTTACGATTTCAGCACCACAGAGCTGAGCGTTTTGGGCACCGGAAGTCATGAAATAGTGTTAGGCTTAAAACTAAAAAACCGCAACCGGGTACATAGCCGATCTAGCTTCTTTTAAAATTCTCCTTGTCAGTTAACAAATAATCACCTTTCTGCGTTTACCATTATCCCGTTACTGTGACTAATGCAGACAAGGAATTATTAAATAAATCATAAATCAACACTATTCAACATTATGAAAACCATCAGACTAGGAGACGAAGCTCCTGATTTTACTGCTCAAACTACCATGGGAGAGATCAACTTCCACCAGTGGTTGGGCGAAAGTTGGGGTGTTCTTTTTTCGCACCCTGCAGATTACACACCAGTATGTACCACCGAACTGGGTGAAACGGCCAAGCTGCACTCAGAATTTGAAAAGCGCAATGTAAAGGTTATGGCCGTAAGCGTTGACGGGATGGAATCCCACCGCGGATGGATCCACGACATCAACGAAACTCAGCACACCGAAGTAAACTTTCCACTTATCGCCGATGAAGATCGCAAGGTGGCCACTTTGTATGATATGATACACCCAAACGCCGATGATAAAATGACCGTGCGTTCGGTGTTTGTTATCGGTCCTGATAAGAAAGTAAAATTAACGTTGACCTACCCAGCATCAACCGGAAGGAATTTCGCAGAGATCCTGAGAGTCATTGATTCGCTGCAACTCACAGCTTACCATAAAGTAGCCACTCCAGTCAATTGGGAGCAAGGGGACGAGTGTGTAATCCTGCCTTCCATCACCGATGAGGTGGCAGCTACTGAATTCCCTAAAGGTTTTAAGGAGATCAAACCTTATCTGAGAATGACGCCTCAACCAAACTTGTAAATGCTGTTACTGAGAAAGGTGCCTGTTGGCACCTTTTTTTGATGAATTAGTGGTGCATAATGGTCCAAGGCCCTAATTGAGACTTGTACTCAAAGGAATTTTGTATCCATTGACGATGAACAGGTAAGGAACGCTTGAAAATGAGAACCGTGGAATCTGTCACCCAATGAGCCAGCACACTATCGCCATTGACATGTTGGATATTCACTAAATAGCTCTTCCAGGAGTCGTTGCGTTCGAACTGTACTTCTCTATCCAGGGAGTGATGGCCATCCGCAATTGATAATATGGGTTTTTGTAAGTTAAAAGCCAGTGACGGGAGACGGCGGTTGTACACCATTACTTGGGAGTTTTGCAAATCGTGCCTTTCCATATATTGGGTGAGTGGCTCCGTGGAGTTAATAAAATGGGGGTTCTGGGAAAAAATAAAAGATGAAATCACTATTAACCATAAAGTAAAAACCAGGGAAGAAGTAAGCAGTTTAGTAGCCAGGTAGTTTCTCAAGAGGAGATTTACAACCAATAAACTGGTTCCCATAAGTACCAATAGCAACAGCTGAAGCCAGGAAATCTCAAAAACACCGGTGATTAACGGCCCTAACAAGAGGCAAAGTGAAATTACCAATTGGTAGGCTATTAGTGCTGAATCCCAGAAACGCAGGTCCCCGTGTCCTATGGTCGAAAGTAAATTTGAAGCGGCAAGTGCGATTCCTGCATAAACCGGCAGCACGTATAAGAACAGTTTAGAGGCAGAGAAAGAGAAGAACAACAGCGGGATGAAAATCCAACAACCCAATAATGTACCTAACTCACTTCTGTTTAGGCCCTTGAATTTTTTAAAGAACAAATGAATTACCATGGGAAACCAGGGAAAACTAGTCATGGGAACAAGTACCAAGTAATACCATACAGGTTGTGTGCGATTAAACAGCTGGGGATTGCCGTATCTTTGAAGGGTGTGATCCAGCACAAAATATCTCCAAAACTGGGGGTCCTCCAGAGCCAATTTAACATACCAGGAAGATCCCACAATTAGTAATAAGCTTATTCCCGCAAGATGATGCTTAAAGGGAGCTTTAGTTTTAGCGCTGGTAAATACTACGATCAGGGGGATTAATAACACCAGAGGGCCCTTAGTCAGAAAGCCCAAAGCCAGTAAGCCATAAAATCCATATAAGTACCACAGTTTGTGATGTTTTGAGAATTTAAACCAACAATACACGCTTCCCAGGATAAAACTGGCAAGAAAACTGTCGGTGGTTAGTCCACGGGTGGAAACAATCACCGCAGGTAGCGAGCTGTAAATGACCGCAGCAAGTAATGCTTGATGTGAACTATTGAATAAAATTTTCCCAATCCTATAAACAAGTACGATTTGTACCAATAGGGATATTTGCAGAAAGAATCGTGCTGCAAACGGGGTTACTCCCCATATTTCGAAAGCCAAGGCCGTCACCATATAGGTTAGAGGAGGCTTATGAAAATGTCGAATTCCCAGTAGACTGGGATGAATGGGATCCTTTGTAAGCAGCATTTCCCAACTTATTTCTGCATAACGGGCCTCGCTGGTCTCCGTTACCCCCCAGCTGCCCAACCTCAGAAATAGGAAAAAGGCCGTTATCAAGATCAAAACATAGATATGATGTTCCTTGAATTGGTTCATGGGGCGTTCTTATTGGTGGCAAAAGGAGAAAAGCCCAGATAGAGATTCCTCAAGTAAATAACCAAACCAGCGCCTTGGCCGGCCAATAGCACAGGATCTTTCCTCATTACAGCATAGATCAATATGGCCACTGCCCCTGCAACACTTAAGGTCCAGAATCCCTGGGGTAATAAGGAGGTTTTTAGCTTTTCACTATAGTACCATTGATAGATGAAGCGCCCCGAAAAGACGAGGTGTCCTGCACTGCCCCATAGCAGTAGGGACAGGCTTATTTCCGGGTTGTTCCACAGCTCTGTATAACCTGAATGGGTTTTGAAAAAAACATATGCCAACACCACTCCCGGAAGACCGATCAGTGCCCTGCGTAATATTCCTGGAAAGGCCGCCCAGGCATTTTTGAACTGCAGATTTCGGATGTATACGAAGTAGGTAATGGATTGACCTAGCAGGATAGCAAGATCGTGACGCATTATGCCATATCCCAGCATTAGGGTACAGGCAACCAGGCTCAATTGCCAGAATAATAGTGGTGACACCACTCGACCGCACCTTTCGGTGGCAATCCATTGCACTAAAGTACGGGAGGCAAAAAGGATCTGAGCTAAGAAGCCAACAGAAAAAATCAACGAGTTACTCACGTGATCAGAGCTTCTTCTAGCGGTTGATTACTGTGTAATTCACTTTGCTTTATCTCATAACGAATAAGGCGGTTTTTCATCCAAACTAAGGCCAGAGTATCCAAGAAGGGACCCCATAAACGATTAAATAAATGATACTTCGATTTACCCGCAAATCTCTGATAATGAGTCACTTTTATTTGCTTTACCTTGCCACCTTCCCATTGAATCAATGCAGGTAAAAACCGGTGCATACCTTTAAAGAATGGTAGTTGTCGGGCCATGTCGGACCGCATGATCTTGAGTGGGCAGCAGGTATCCTGGATCCCGTCTTGAATCATCCAACGCCTGAACTGATTGGCGATTTTAGAGGACAGTTTTTTGATGATACTATCGTGTCGTTGATCACGAATACCAGTCACCATATGAAAGTCCGGCAAATATTGGAAGAACGACATAAACTCCTTGGGAGAAGTCTGCAGATCAGCATCCATATAGCCCAGATAGGTGGTGGTACAGACATCGATCCCTGCCTTAAGAGCTGAGCTTAAACCGCTATTCTTGGCTAATGACAAATAGCCGAAATGACTATGTTGTTTGCAAATCCCTTGAATGATGGTAAGACTGCTATCGGTGGAACAGTCATCAACAAATAACACTAATGACGGCATTGGAGTAAACCGCAGATACTCAAGAAGTACTTGATAGAGCATGACCAAAGACTCTTCTTCGTTATAAACGGGTATCAATATGGTTATCTCCGGTGCTAATCTAGCCATGATATTGCCGGTATTTGGCCTTTATGGTTGGAACGCAGGTGCAGAATTATAGGTTGGTTGGAGTAACCTTTATTCAGAGATGTCCGGCAGGAGTCCTGCAGCAGTTGGGGTTTTTCAGGTTACATTGAAAATGGCATTTCGGATCATTACCGGAAGGAGTCGCGGCAGGAGAGACACGCCATATGCATCAAATCACTTATGAATCACTTGAGAGTCTCTAACCAGAAGAGTTGCGAAGATGGACGATTGTCAAATATTTTTGCCAATCTCAACTGATGATACTCATAACTGGTAAATTAAAAATGGGTGGGTGGGGGGCACCCCGCAAAAACTAATTTTACCTAGCCTATCCTGGAGTGATATTTCGTACTTTCCATAACCAGCTCCTGGTGCTGAATTTGGTTTGATCCAGGTAGGAACCTCGACGAAGAAGTCACCGAGTCAGCAGCTCGCAGGACGGAAATATTTTTAGCTTTCGTTAGCGTTTATGCCGGGACTTTTTCCAGCAGTTCAAAGACTGCTTTGTAGAATTCCGGGTGAGATTCCCAGGTTTGACCGGTCACCATGTTTCCATCAACCACGGCTTGTTGGTGCGCAATGTAGGTGCCTCCACAGGACTCCACTTCGAATTTTACGTGTTCATAACAGGTAATGTTCCTGTTTTCTACTAATCCGGCACTAACCAGAATTTGAATTCCGTGACAAATGGCGAAGACATATTTTTCCTGGTCATTGCTGAAGTGTCTGGCCAAGTCGATCACCCGTGGGTTATTGCGCAGATATTCCGGGGCTCGCCCACCCACAAAAAGAATGGCTTGAAACTCCTCAGGTTTCACTTCTTCCAGACTGATATCAGCCTCCACCTGATATCCGGGGCGCTCCACATAAGTGTCCCAACCCGGTTCGAAATCGTGGATCACCAGATTCAGCCTTTTTTTTGAAGGAGCTGCCACTGTAGGTCGATAGCCGGCCTCGATGAATCGTTGTTTGGCATATAGTGTTTCAAAACTTTCACCGGCATCTCCGGTAACGATCAGAATATTTTTTAGATGTGTCATGGGCTTAGAATAATTAATCTACCGCATACAACAATGGAAAAAACTGTCCGGTGATCTTTTCACCTGATGGTACTACCGGTACACCTTGCAGTAACGGCTCATCGGTAGCGGAGCGGGTGCCATCGGCAAATACATTAAGGACAAAGGCCCGTCGGCTATGTTCCGAAGTGTTGGCATGTGATCCATGGACTAACAATGGATGGTGAAAAGTAGCGTATCCTTTTTTTAACTCCACGGGCACTGAGTGAAAGGCCAGTTTTTGTTCTGTGGTGAGGTGATCCAACAACCCATCCATGTCACCAGCCAATTCAGGTTTACGCAGAAGTCCCCATTTATGGCTCTGGGGTACGTAACAAAGACAGCCATTCTCGGTAGTAGCGTCGTCCAAAGCTATCCAACAGGTTAAGTGCTGCATTGCGGTGGTACGGGTCCAGTAGGAATAGTCCTGATGCCAGGCCACTACTCCTCCATGCTGTGGGGGTTTGCAGAAAAGCTGGTCGTGCCAGAACCTTACTGAGCGATCTCCCAAGAGTTGACTAGCGGCTTTCAGAAATGCCGGATGCCAGAGTACATCGTGGAATCCCTTGGTTATTCTCCAATGACCCAAGGAGTGAAAGAGTATCTTGTCAGGATCGGTTGATTCGTTGTTGTGATACTCATAAAATAGATGATGTCCCGGATGATTAGGATCCATTAGTTCATTGATCTCCTCCCTTAAAAGGTCGACCTGCTCTTCATTCAATATTTTGACTCCGGATAGATAGCCATTCTCATGAAAAAACTCTACTTGTGAGTTTGTCAGCGTATACTCTTCCCAATCTTGGGCTGTTACTGGCATTGGAAAGTAAGAACTGATGGCCTGGTGGTGTTGAGAAAGATCCATAATCTCCATTTTCGGTAAAAACTAGCCTAATTTAAAAATAATTAATGAGGAATTTGACTACCTTATCAAGGTTAAAACTAGGAAAATATGATGCGTATATTTCTGGCGGTACTGGTAATCACCTCTGCGATTGGTTGTACTTCTAAAAAGGACGACCAGCCAAACAGTCCACCTAACATTATTTATATTTTGGCTGATGATCTTGGCTACGGGGAATTGGGAGTTTATGGCCAAGAAAAGATCATGACGCCCAATATTGATGCCCTGGCTGCATCCGGCATGATCTTTATGCAGCACTACAGCGGTTCGCCGGTTTGTGCGCCTTCCCGGTGCATGCTGCTCACAGGCCTTCATCCTGGTCATGCGGAGATCCGTTCCAACGATGAATGGCGGGAAAGAGGAGATGTATGGGACTATGCTAAAGCGGTGGAAGACCCAAATTTGGAGGGACAACGGCCCCTCAGCAGTGAAAGCTTCACGCTTGGTGAAATGCTGCAATCCGCCGGTTATCGTACGGCATTAGTAGGAAAATGGGGATTGGGGGCACCAAATAGCTCCGGCATCCCCACTAAAAACGGTTTTGATTTCTTTTACGGCTACAATTGCCAACGGCAAGCGCATCAACTTTATCCTCGTCATCTTTGGAAGAATGAAGAAAAGATCTGGCTGCAGAATCCGGTGGTGGTACCCCACCAGGACAACCAGCTGGCCCCAGATGCAGATTCCATGGACCTGGCCAGCTATGCTCAATGGCAGCAACAGGATTACGCCCCGGCTTTGATGCAAAAGGAAGCTTTGCAGTTCATCAGAGAAAACCGTGAAACTCCCTTCTTTCTTTACTATGCATCTCCACTGCCGCATTTACCCTTGCAAGTACCTCAGCCTTATGTAGACCGCTATGTGGAGCTTTTTGGCGACGAGATGCCTTACAATGGATCAAAAGGTTATTTCCCCACCCGCTACCCCCGGGCAACTTATGCCGGCATGATCAGTTATTTGGATGATCAGGTGGGCGAGATCATAGCCGAGCTAAAGGAATTGGGATTGTACGAAAACACCTTGGTCATTTTTACCAGTGACAACGGTCCTAGTTACACAGGGGGCGTTGATGCTGAATTTTTCAACAGTGCCGCACCGTTTAGCAATCGATATGGGCGTACCAAAGGGTTTACCTATGAGGGGGGTATCAGGGTACCCATGATCGCGAGCTGGCCCTCTCAAGTAGCCGTAGGATCTCAAACCGATCATATCTCCGCTTTTTGGGATGTGATGCCCACACTGGCGGAGCTTTTAGAACTCCCATTGCCCCGAACTGATGGAATTAGTTTTTTGGCTACCCTCTTGGGAAACACCCAAGATCAAAAAAAGCACCAGCATCTATATTGGGAGTTCTCCGGTTATCAAGGACAGCAAGCGGTGCGCATGGGTGACTGGAAAGGCATTCGTAAGGATATATTGGAGGGCAATTTACAGCTTGAACTGTACGACCTTCAAAGTGATCCCGGGGAAGAAAAGGACCTGGCACTAGAGCAACCCCAAATCGTGGCTCAAATTGAGGCCATTATGGCTGAACAACACCAGGAAGCTACCATTGAAAAATTCAGAATGCCCGCTTTAGGTGATCGGGTTATAGCTTCTGAAAAACCATGACGTAGTCAATAATCAAAAACGAAGGGAATAAGGTATTGAAAGGTGAGGAGGGCCAATCACCTCCTATGGCTAGTACTATGTCAAGATAATAGACTTCATTGAAGGAATAAGGTTCACCTTTAGTGTAAATATTCGTGAAGCTGTGGTTTCCTGGTCATTGAACAGCAGTAATCTTATCTTGACTCCCAGATGATAGAAAACGATCCGGATTGGTTCGAATACCGTTGACCAATGTATTACTTAACTATGGTTGAGACGTAATCTTTTCGCTCTGATACTCTAACACACTTTCATCAATAGGCGCGTTAAGCACCTGCAGTACTGCTTCATCGCGGTCATAGATATCCGGATAAAAATATTCGATACCATCCAGATCTGTGAGGTGGGTAAAATAAATGATCATGACCCGAATATCTTTTTGGGGAAACACCCGTAATGTTTTACCCTCACGGATTACTTTATCAATCCCAGATTGATCCCATTCTTTCTCATTAATGAGCAATTCGGCCCATTTCAGTGGATTTTCCAGGCGAATACACCCATGACTAAAAGCTCTTTCACTGCGCCCAAACAAATGACGGGAAGGAGTGTCGTGTAGATACACGCTAAATGCATTGGGAAAAATGAACTTCACACGGCCTAAGGCATTACTCGGTCCTGGGCCCTGACGTACGGAATAAGGGAAGCTGCCGCTTAAATCCACCGTTTCAATGGGAATAGATTTGCCCTGCGAATTGATGATGGACATGTTGCGCTTACTCAAGTAGCTAGAATCGTTGCGAATAATCGGTAGCATTTCGTTTCTCAGAATGCTGTTAGGTACCGTCCAGGTAGGGTTGAATTCAATGTATTTCAGTGTAGATTCAAAAATCGGTGTTTTACTGAAGGGCTTGCCCACCATAACCTTGGAAGTGTGTACTATTTGGTTGCTGTCGATCAGATAAGCGCTAAAATTGGCAATATTGACAACAATCCGCTTCTGGACCAGGTCATTTATGAGCCATCGAGCCCGCTCCAAATTGACCCTTACTTTATCGATCTTGTCCTCCACCGGAATATTCAAGGCTTCGATAGTAGCCGATCCAATAACACCATCAGCGGTCAATCCGTGAGCCGATTGAAATTGTATTACTTGATTAACCAATAAAGAGTCGTAAACGGTGGACTCATGAGAGGGAATATGAGGAAATGCCAGCCGTTTTCTGATATCCAGTACCACGGGATCATCATCCCCAGGTTCTAGTTTAAGGTCTTTTCCATGCGAAATGGTACCCCAACCACCCTGCAATTTCAGTTGATAAAGCTTTTTGAGGGTTGTTTGCATACCCAAGTAATAATCGCTTCGCTGCTTTATTTGCTGGAAATATTTCAATACATCACCGTGTGATAGGGTACGATAGACAGAATCAACGCTGTGTTTGTCGATATGAGTGAAGTGGTAATTCCAATTGGGGTCCAAAAGTTCTGGTTGTGATTTTCCTTCCAACAAATGCAGGGTTAGCAACAAGAAAGAATTGGTAGTGATAATATCCAAATCTGAAAGTTTGCTATGGTCCAGAAATTCTGCGGTATCGATCTCCGCAAAAGAGTCTTTTATGATGTCTGCAGCATAATCATCGCTTAGTAAACCATCGAGGTGAATGCTGTCTAGTATTTTTAAATATGCCTGGTACATCCCACGATTTTTCCAAAGTGGGAGGTAAGCATTTTTTTCATATAAAGAGGAAATTACCCGGTTGGCATAGATCTTGGCACCATTGATATCTAAGGTTTTACCGTCTCGCTGCTGGGCGAGCTTTTCTTTAAGCACCTCCACAAACAAGGCAGTATCAATTGCCGGTACTTGAATGGTTTCTTTCTTTTGCCAAGGGGGGCGTCTGTTTTGACAGGAGCAGATTAGTAATGTGGCGATTGCTATGAAGATGAGCAATCGGAATGCGGAAGGCAAGTTACGTATCAAAACATTAAATCAGAACTATTAAAGTACTGTTTGTCAGGATAATAAGAAAAAATTAATGCCCCTTCCTTGATGGTATTTACAATTTCTGAATAATCTTTCTCGGGTAAGGTAGGACACCCGTAACTTCGGCCAAGCCTTCCATGCCGATCCACAAAGTCCTGGTTGGCGTAGGAAGCTGAATGAATGACCACCGCACGGTCCCGGGCATGGTGGTTTATGTTTTTTTCCAGCCCGTCCAGTTTCAATGACAATCCATGTTTACCGTAGTAGGTTTCGGCAGTTACCAGAAATCCCAGGCTGCTGCAATGTGAGTTAGGTTGATTCGAGAACTTCGTGGCATGTTTGAGCCCAGAATTTCGGCCATGAGCTACAAGGGTATGATACAGGAGCCTTTCTTGTTTAAGATCAAAAACATAAAATCGCTTTTCATCAGAAGGCTTGGTGAAATCAATTATTACTAAGATCTCGCTAAGAGGGCGTTGATTTCGTATACTGCTGTAACCTGACCAAGCATGCTCAAGCGCTTTATTCAAGGAAATATCTTCCGGGGCCTGCTCTAAGAGTCCTTTGGGAATGGTATTTACCGGCGTGGAAATTACTGCTGTTTCAGGTAATGCTACAGGAGCTTTTACCGGTTCAGGAAGAACCATGTCCGAAAACATCAGCAACCAAACTCCAATCCACAAGGTCATATTATTTTGTCATTAGTTTGGCCAAGGCCAACCTGGTAAAGTTACTAAGCAAAGCTCTGTTTTGCCCAGTTTACAAACGAATTTTTACACCCTGTAGTATAAAGCCTGTTCAGAACCTCCATCAGGTGGATGAACATAAATATTTACTAGGGTGCTTTTAGAAATCATTGGGAATAACTAGTTTCGCCGCAAAACTGGTTTGTGAACAAGTCATACCAACCCCATATTGAAATTATCGAGGAGGATTATAAAATCCCGCAGCTGAACCGAAATCGTCGGATTTCGGCCTTGTTGCCTTATGATTATTACGATTCCGACAAAAAGTACCCGGTACTGTACCTTCATGATGGCCAAAATCTATTTGATGATCATTCCCCTTTCGGTAATTGGGCCATAGATCGTTCGTTGGGTAGGTTGGCTAAGAATAGAAAAGGTCAAGTGGTGATCATTGCGGTGGATCATGGGGGTGAAGACCGTATAAACGAATATTTACCCTATAATTCCAGTAAATACGGCAAAGGGCAGGGCAAAAAGTATATTCAATTCCTTCAAAAAACCTTGAAGCCTTACGTTGAAGAAAAGTACCGGGTGCTTTCGGACGCCTCAAACACCGGTATTGGAGGAAGCTCCATGGGTGGCCTGATTAGCCTTTATGCAGGGTTGAATGCTCCCAAGGTTTTCAGCAAGATGATGGTCTTTTCTCCTAGTTTATGGTTAACTCCCAAGATCTATCAATTAGCCAGAAAGTTCTCACCCACCGATGATACCGCCTTATATCTTTATGCCGGGGGGCAGGAAAGCCAGGTCCATTTACCCAATGTGATGCGGTTTGGTGCAGATCTGCTGGCGCACAAGGAAAGTGGGTTTAGATTTAAGTTCTCCCACAATCCCGATGGTGTTCATCATGAAACCAATTGGAGGGAAGAGTTTCCTCAAGCCTTGAGGTGGTTATACTTTGGACAATGATGGCAATGTCTGTACCTTTGCCTGCCTAATACCAATAGTATGGAGTTTGCAATAAGTAGTATCGCCACCGCTGGTTATAGGCTGATCCCTTATTTTAAGGAACATTTAAATGATAATGCCTGGCTTTCCGCTCAGGATGTACACAAATTGGGAGACAA